>JAQGOT010000001.1 GCA_028293465.1 Pedosphaera sp.
CTCCACCTTGACGGTGATTCCGACGCCGACGGGAACTTATCCCGTTACGGTGCTTCATGATCATCCGGTGGCCTATTATCGCCTGGATGAGGCGGTAGGCAGCCCGAGCGGTTACGACTATGTGGGCGGCAATGATGGACAATACGTGACCAAGAACGCAAACCAACTTCCCCTGCTTGGCGTTCCGGGTTACAACACGAACTTCGACCCCGACACGGCGTGCAAATTCGGCATTGGTGGCACCGCGGCCGCTCCTTCGGTGGACAATTATCTGGGCGGTTCCATCACAAATATCAGCTTCGCCAAGCCCAACGGCCAGAGCGGTGCTTTCTCGCTTGAAGCGTGGGTCAATGGCCCGGCAGGCGTCTCACAGATCGGCGGCGCTTGCATTGTGGCCAAGGGCCAGGGCGGTGCGGAGCAATTCTCGATGGATGCCAACAATGGCTTCCGTTTCTACGTGCGCAATGCAGCTTCCGCCACCTTGGTGAACGCGCAAGGCTCGTCCTCATTCTGCGGCACTCCGAACGCCGGCGGTTGGCAAATGGATGGCAAATGGCATCATCTGGTAGGCGTTTGCGACCAGGTGAACAGCAACCTGTTGCTCTACGTGGACGGCCAGTTGATTGGCCCGAACGTCATCACAAATGGCGTGGTTCCCAAGCTGGTTTATGCGCTGGATTTGGGGGTGGCCTCCAGCGGCACCAACGGCGTGATTGCCACCGGGGCCGGCATTAATGAAACCACGATCACGATCAACAATGAAAATTCCGTAGTCATCGGCAACCGTAACAAGAACTCGGGGCACGTTGAGCCCACGGGAGCCTACCGGCTGCCTTTCATCGGCACGATCGATGAAGTCGCGCTCTATGACTATCCCCTGACTCCTGCCCAGGTCTTTGGCCACTACGCGGTGGCTCAGGGCCTGCCGATTCCATTGACGCTCCAGATGACGAACGGCAGCCCGGTGCTAACTTGGACGACGGCGTCGGTCCTACAGTCGGCCACCAGTGTTAACGGCCCTTGGGCCACCGTGGTGGGAGCGACCTCACCGTACACAATCACGACCGTCGGTACGCAGCAGTTCTACCGGTTGAAGGTCCACTGATCCGGGTTCGGAAAGCGTTTGGCAAGACGCGTTCACGCAGCGGGCCAGCTTCGGCTGGCCTGCTTTTTTTGCGCTCTTTACGGAACGAAGAATGGCAAGGTGTGATCCAAAATATAGAAAGGGGGCCGACTGGCTCAGCCGGGCGATTGAGGTGATCATGGCGGACTGGCCAAAAACACGCCTTCTGTCCTCCGGACAGTGAGCCTACCCTTACTAACCTGCGCAGTCCCCGCGCTCGGACGATTTCCGCTGTGCGACTTGATCAGGGAACATTTGCCGCACCGGGGGTTGGCGTGCTTGAAAGTTGCCAATCAACGTTGTCGTTGTGCATATCGCCGCCGTTAGGGATTCGGGCAATCGAACCTATGGTGGTATTCGAATCCGCCACCGAGCTGGATAACGCCGTGCCGTCCACCAGATTGTAGGTTCCAGGCGCGCTGTTAATCACCGCCGCCGTCATTCCTCCTTCATATGCCAGCGAATCGAGAACAGTGTGGGAGATCACATGGAACAGGGCGACGCCATCCGGGGCGCCGTTCTGAATATTATTTTGGGTGGCGGTGAACCGGATCACGGCCGCTCCGGCAGCCACGCTCACCGTGTTATCGGCCACAACCAGATATTGTCCGGGGGTCAACGAACCGGAAAGATTCACTCGCAGGTACTCGAGGTTATTTGCGCCATTAAGAAAAACCAACGCGAGTCCCGTCATTGAAATCGTGTTGGTGGAGGTATTGTAAAGCTCCACGAACTCATCGGTATCGGTTCCCACCTCGTCGTACTCAACTTCATTGATCAGCAAACCATTGTACTGCGAGAGATACACCTGCAGGTTGGTGAGGCCGTTGCCGGCGCAATCCACCAAGGCATCCGTCGGATCGAGTGGATTCAGACAGAGCGGATGACTGAGCTCATACGCATCATCGATCCGGTCGCCATCCACATCCATCGGCGCAGTTAGCGGTACCTCGAGCACCCGGTAAAACGCCATCTGGTTTGATTGCAACGGATCGATGGTGGGATCGGTTAATTGCCCCGTTGCGCCCGCTCCCAGCGCCATGCTCAGCAGGGTGTTAACGTTAGTCAGGGTGGCGCCACGGTAAAGGATGTAATAAGAATTTGTATTCGCCTCGTGTTGCACCCGGAAGCGGCCTCCCCCATCAAAATCAGAGGAGGTGATTTGAAACGCTTGGGTCGTACACAGACCAAAGCCAAGATAAAATGCAGTTGCTCGCAAGAACCTCTTTAATCCAGCTCTAAGAAAGTTATTTCCCATAAACAATTTCATTTAGTGGTCGTCGGCACGGAAGAAAATAGGCACATCAGGCCGCAACGGGCGCGGGGCGCTCGGCAAGTTTGCCGTCCAGACATTCGCGGACGAGTTGGGTGAGTTGGGGCGCGCCGTATGGCTTGGGCAGGAACGGAATGCCCGGGAGTTCGGCGTCCCTGGAACCGACCTCTGCGCTGTAGCCGCTGGTATAGATGATTCTTAGTCCTGGTGTGCGTGAGCGGAGTTGAAGGGCGAGGTCCCGACCAGTCATGCCTTCGGGCATAACCATGTCGGTCACGACCAGGTCCACTTTTCCGTTTTGCTCGTCCCAGACTTTCAAGGCTTCGACCCCGGTGCCAGCTTCCACAACGCGGTAGGCGTTGTCTTCGAGCACTTGTTTGACCCACTCGCGCAAAACCGGTTCGTCTTCCACGAGGAGAATGGTTTCGTTCCGGCCTTTGGCGATGGGTTGGCCGGTGGAGGAAGCTTCGGGAGCAGGTTCAACCAACCTCGCGACAGCGGGCAAAAAGATGTTGAAAGTAGTGCCGGTACCAACCTCGCTTTTGACTTCGATCCACCCCTGATGCTGGCTGACGATGCCATAGACGGTGGGCAAACCCAACCCTGTCCCCTTCCCTACTTCCTTGGTGGAAAAGAAGGGTTCAAAGATCCGGCCGACGATCTCTCGGCTCATGCCGCAACCCGTGTCGGTGATGCTCAACTGCACCGCTCTTCCAATTCGCGCCTCCGGATGCAGCCGGACAAAAGCGTCGTCCATTTCCACCCAGGAGGTGACGATGAGAAGCTGGCCGCCTTTGGGCATGGCATCGCGGGCGTTCACCGAGAGATTCATTATGACTTGCTCCATCATCCCGGAGTCCGCCTCGATGGCGGGCAGGTCGGCGGCGTATTCGTTCACCACGGCGATGTCCTCGCCGAGCAGGCGGCTGAGCATGTTGGAGAGATTGCGCAAGACCGCGTTCAGGTCGATCACCTTGGTCTGGATGATCTGTTTGCGACTGAACATCAGGAGTTGCCGGGTCAGACCAGCAGCACGGCGAGCGGCTTCGGAGATTTGATGGAGCGGACGGGTCATCCCGGGGTCGCCGTCACACCGCGCCCGGAGGAAGTCGGCATATCCCTGAATGACGGTGAGGATATTGTTAAAATCGTGGGCGACGCCCGCAGCCAGTTGCCCGACGGATTCGAGTTTTTGCGAATGACGAAATTGGGCTTCCAGGTTGAGCATTTCCGTGATGTCCGTGCCGTAGCAATGCACCACGCCGCTGGCGGTGATGGGGAAGAAGGACCAGGAGATGGTTTTTCCAGCCATGGAAACTTCTTCGCGGAGCTTGCTTTGGCCGGAGGCCAGGCAGCGTTGGACCAAGTCCCGCGCATTAGGAGGCAGAACCGCTTGCGGATGAGTTTGACCAAGGGAGGTGGCCAACTTGCCGGCGGCCTCGTTGAAGTAAGTGAGGTCACCCTGCGCGTCGAACTCCAGCACGGGATTCGGGTTAACCTGGGGAAAGGCGGCAAGCTTTTGGATTTGCGTTTCGGCCTGCTTGCGGTCGGTGATATCAGTCAGGCTGCCAGAGGTCCCGAGAACGGTGCCGTCGCTGTTCAAAGTAAGCTGGGCGTAGACCTCCACCCAACGGATTTTCCCATCCTTGGTGAGCAGCCGGGTTTCGAAACGGCAATAATCGAGCTTGCGCTCGATGATTTGGAGGAAGATGAAACTGTTGCGCTGACGATCGTCGTGGTGAATGAACTCCAGAAACAGGTTGCCCAAGGTTTCCTTGACGTCGAAGCCGGTGATTTCCGTCCAGGCCGGATTGAGGGAAGTCCAATGGCCGAACTCATTCACCTGGAAGACGACTTCCTTGAGACTCTCCACGACCGAGCGGAAACGATCCTCGCTGGCATCGAGTGCCTCCTCGGAGCGTTTGCGCTCGATGCAGAGGGCGATGCCGTTGGCGACGGAGCTCATCCCCTGGAGGACAGCCTCGGAGAGAGGGGTGAGAGAGAAAATGGATACCAAGCCGAGGAGGCGGTTCTCCAGCATGAGCGGGTAACCTGAATAAGCCACAACCCCCTCGCGCCGGACCCAGTCCTGACCAGGAACGCGCGGGTCGTCCGCAACCCGGTTTACGAGGATGGGCTTGCCGTCGCCGATGAGGCATTGGTCCGGGCTGAGAGTGGCCAGCGGATTCTCGTGGCTCTGGACATCGTTGATGGCACCAGCCGAGGCCTTGAGATGGAGCATTTTGTCGGCTGGATGCAGGATCCAGATGCGCGCCAGATGCACGTTCAAAAAGCGGACCATGGAATCGGCGCAGCGATAAAGAATGGCGCTCAAAGAATCGCGTTGCGTCAGAGCCAGGCCAACCTCGGCGCCGAACGCGGCCAAGCCGGCTTGCTCGAAGGCGGCAACGGCCGCCAAACGCTTGCGCTCGATGGCGTAACGGATGGATCGCTCCAACGCGTCCACTTGAATTGTCGATTTGACCAGATAATCGGCCGCGCCGGCCTTCATCGCCTGCACATCGACTTCATGTTGGCCGGAACCTGTCAGCAGGATGATGGGGGCCTGGCAACCCCGTTCCAACCCTTCACGCAAGAGGTCGATGCCGGTTTTTGCGCCCAAGCGATAGTCAATGAGGCAAATATCATGCTGATTGCGCGCCATGGCTTCGAGACCGAGCCGGTAGGATTTGAACCATTCAACCTGAAAGCTGTGGCCACGCATTTGGGCGAACAACCCGCGCGTGAGAATATAATCGTCCTCATCATCGTCCACCAACAACACCCTGATTTGCCCCAGATCGTTCATATTGACTCAAATTTTGACGGGAAGCACCACCACTTCGAACCAGTAGTCACCGATGGCTTTCATGACCTTGACCAAGGCATCAAAAGCGGTGGGCTTCGTGATGAAGGAGTTCGCCCCGAGTTCATAGGTTCGCGCGATGTCGGTATCGGCGTGGGAGGTGGTGAGAATAACGACGGGAATTTTTCGCAGTTCGAGATCGGCCCTGATCTCCTTGAGCGCTTCACGACCATCCTTGCGCGGCATGTTTAAGTCCAACAAAATGAGACTGGGCCGGGGCGAACTGGCCGGAGCGCTGAAGCGGTTGCGGTGGCGCAAGTAATCCATCAACTCCGCACCATCCTCCACGAAGCGCAAATCGCCTGAGAGGCCGGCTTCTTCCAAGGCCTCCTGCGCCAGCAGACGGTCATCCGAATCATCATCCGCGATGAGAATGATATGGGTTTTGGCGGTGGTGATCATTTGGGCGTCTCAACCTCGGGATGTTGAAGCGGAAGGATGACGATGAAAATGGCACCTTCGCCGAGTTTGCTCTGGGCGGTGATCAGGCCACCGTGGCGATCAGTGATGCGCCGGCAGACGGCGAGGCCGACTCCGGTGCCCTCAAATTCGCTCCGACCGTGAAGACGTTGGAAAACGGCAAAAATCTTTTCCAGATACTGTTCCTCAAAGCCGATGCCGTTATCCTGCACCGTGAGGACGCAGAACTTGTCCTCCGAATTAACGGTGGGCGGAGGCTTCGGGAACACCGCGTCCTCACGAATCTGGTCGCGAGTGACTATCTGGGCCTCAATCTTGATCACGGGAACGGCATCCGGCGACTGAAATTTAAGCGCGTTGCCGATGAGATTTTGCAGCAACTGACGCATTTGCATCCGATCAGCCTCGATGGTTGGCAAATCGCCCACGGTCACCTGGGCCCCACTTTTCTCGATGCGAACCTCCAGGTCAACCAGCACTTCCTTCGTCACGGCAGCGAGGTCCACGGGGACGAACGGCAGCGAGGCACTGATGATGCGGGAGAAGGTCAGCAGATCATTGATGAGGGTCTGCATGCGCGCGGCCGCGTTCTGCATCCGATCCAGATAGTCGCGTCCATCCTCGAGCTGGACCGCTTCGCATTTAATTTTCAAGCGATCGCCAAAAGCCTGGATTTTGCGCAAAGGTTCCTGCAGATCATGGGAGGCCACGAAGGCGAATTGCTCCAACTCCGCGTTCGAGCGGGCGAGTTCCGCGGCCTTGTGGGCGAGCTTATCCTCAGCGAGCTTGCGCTCCGTGATGTCCTTGAACATGACCACGGCGCCGACCACCTTGTCCTTTTCGCGAATCGCGGTGCGAACATATTCAACCGCGAAGCTGAGCCCATCTTTGCGAAAAAAGAGCTGGTCGGGCAGATAATCGCCCTTCTCATCCTTGAGCAAGCCCGATTGCCGGGGAGTGTTGTCACCTCTGTTGGGAAAAAAGATTTCCTCCTCGGACCGGCCGATCATCTCCTCAATTTTCCAACCGGTAATGCGGGCGGCGGCCGGGTTGACGAACGTCGCCTTTCCTTGGAGGTCGAAGCCACAGATGCCTTCGCCAGCCGAGTTGAGGATAAGCTCGTTGCGGCGTTGGAGTTTTTGCAGTTCCTGGGTGCGCGCCTGCACATGCAACTCGAGCACATCCTTGGATCGCTCCAACTGCTGGGTTTGTTGGGCGAGGGACTTTTCCGTCAACTTACGCTGATTGAGTTCCTCCTGCAGGGTGGCATGGGTCTGCGCCAGAGCAGCCAAGCGCTGTTCGAGTTCAGATTTCGCTTTATGGCTTGATTCGTCGGAGAGGGTGGCATCGGCAAGCTGACTCTGCAGCCGTTGAATACGCACGGCGGATTCACGGGTGAGTTTCGCACCATACGCGAGCGAACTTCGAAGCCACCACCGACCACCCATGAGGGTGATCAGCAAGACAACAGCGCCGCCGGCGGCGGCGGATGCCGCAGTCTGGAGCGCCCATTGATTGGCCTCGCCCACGAGACGGGCGATCTTCTCCTGGCCGGCTTTGGGGTAGCTGTCCACAACCTGGGCAACCTGAGTCCGCAAACTTTGCAGACCTGACCAATAGAGCCACGCGCTACCGACCAAGCCCAAGACCATCACCAGCGTGGCCAAGCCGGCAACCCATCGTACCTGGTTCAAGCCACGTTTTGGTGACTCTTGCGGTGGCTCATCGGCCCAGACTGCGGTGCTTTCCATTTGCATTATCTTCCAAAATCTCGTTCGGGCGATTGAAAGGAGGGGCGCAGCCTGCACCGCGCCCCACCCTTAGCGGCTTCGCAAAACCAACTAAATGCGAAGCCGATTACCACGAAGCAGGTTACAGGCCAAAAGCGATTCGGGAGGACGCTTTGGGAATGATCAATTCGGGATCCCCTGTCTCGCAGCTAGCGGTTTACAAAGGGTGGTTTTTGTCCTTAAATTGGGCAGCGGGCAAATGGTTTGAGATGGCTTTTATGAATTTATCCAAATGCGAGCGAAACTGGCTTCGCCATGGAAACGCGGGGCTGGAGTATTCTTTCCGCTGCTCGCCCGGCCTCGGGAATTCATCAGGACGGAAGGTTCAGGATGGCTGAGACGAACACGTTGGGAATTATCGCCGGGAGCAGGTCTTTACCGCTGATCTTTGCGCGTCAGGCGCGAGCCTTGGGCGTCAAGCGACTTGTGGCCGTTGCCTTTGAAGGCGAGACGGATCCGGAACTGGCCAAGTTGGTGGAGGACATCGTGTGGCTCCGGGTGGGCCAGCTTTCCAAAATGATCAAGGCTTTCACCGAGCGCGGGGTAACCCAATGCATCATGGCCGGCCAGATTTCCCCCAAGAACCTCTTTGATTTGCGCCCGGATTTGCGGGCGATGGCGCTGCTGTTTAAGCTAAAGGAACGCAACGCCCACACCCTCTTTGGGGCCATCGCGGATGAATTGAAAAAGGACGGCGTGGAGCTCATCGAGGCCACGCCGTGGCTGAAACCGTTGATGCCAGGCGCCAACTTCAGCCTGGGGCCGAAGTTGTCCGCCGAGCAGCAGGCGGACATCGCTTTCGGGCATCGGATCGCCAAGGAAACATCACGGCTGGAGATCGGGCAACTGGTGGTGGTGAAGCAAGGCACGGTGCTGGCCGTGGAAGGATTTGAAGGCACCGACAGATGCCTGGCGCGCGGTGGGGAGCTATCCGGCAAAGGAGGCGGAGCGGTGGCGGTGAAAGTGGCCAAAGAAAGCCACGATTTGCGTTTCGACATCCCGTGCATCGGCCCGCAGACGCTGGAAACGTGCGCGGCAGCCAAAATTTCCGCTTTGGCCCTGGAAGCCGGGCGAACTTTGCTGCTGGAGCCGGAGATTTGCGGACAACTCGCCCGCAAACATAAACTAACCCTCACCACCATCGGCTGACGGAACCCTTGCCTTTCCCCAGGAATTTTGTAATCAATCGCACTTACTAATTTATGTTAAATGCTCATGAACTGCTTGGTTTTATGTCGCCATCGCTGGCGACGGACATTATTGCCTATGCGTACGAGGCGGACAAGCCGTTGTACCGGGTGACCATCAATGCCGTGGCGGAAGCCCGCAAAGTGCGTCCCGTCTTCCTGGAACGCCAACCGCGTTCGGAACGGCATGCGACCATGCTCACCACCTTGACCCGCCCGTCGATGGAATTGGTGGCCGGCAACCTGATCCGCACCTGGCTGGTGAAGAAGCAGAAGGCGATGCTTGTCGATTTTCTCGACGCGCTGGCGATCCAACATAACGAAGGGGTGGTGGAAGATCTGCCGGCGTCGATGGATGACACCAAGCTCCGGGCGGCCGTGGATGCATTGCTCG
>JAQGOT010000013.1 GCA_028293465.1 Pedosphaera sp.
TCCACGGCGTTGTAGGTGTTGGTGCCGTCCGGCACGGGCATGAGCAGGGTCTTGGCCAGGCCGTCGATGCTGACGAGGTAATTGCCGGCCACAAAGGTGTTGGTGGCGTAGCCGTTGGTGGGCTGGAGCGTCATGGCGCCCGAGACGAGCGTGGCATTCACAGCCAACGGGTCGCTTTGCAGGCGCACGGTGATCTGGCGGTTCAACGGCGCGCCGGTGAACCGGGCCATGGGGAAATAGACGGTGGCGGGACCGGTGGCGAAGGCGGACCCTGCACTGAGGCACAGAAGACAGAGGAGGATTTTTACAGTATTCATTTTGGGGTTAGGCTGAGGCGAGGGTGCCGCCGGTTATGGAGTAGCGGAAGGTGGTGGCGATGCCGGTTTGCAAGACGCATTCAACGGCGGTGAAGGTGCAGCCGGCGTGCCGCCAGTCGGCGGCGCCTTCGGTGATGGTCAGGCGGCAGTTGCCGGGGAGGCTGTTCGCATGGCCGAGGTTGAAGGCGGTGGCGGCGGCTTTGGTGGCGTGTTCACGTTCCACGGTCCAAGAGTAGGAGTTGCGGCGGTTGCCCTGGTCGTTGGTGTAGGGCGTGGCGGCGCCGTAGAGCGGCGCTTGGTCCACCAGGCGGGATTCAGCACGGAACGGCGGTCCGACAATGTAATCGCCCACGCTATCGTCCCCCAAAGTGATGGGGCTGCCGGTGTCGGCACCGGCAGCGTCAACAGGTTGGCAGACGATTTTCATCGGGGAATTAGGCGCTGAACACGATCAGGGGTTGGACCACGCCGGCGGTGAAGGTGATGCCGGTGACGAAGCCGATCTCGCCGGTGCCGAGCTTGGTGCCGCCGAATTCGAAGCCCGCGCCGACGATGTCCGCATTCTTGAGAGTGATGGTTTTGGCGCTGGCGCTGGTGAGCACCAGGTCCGTGGCGGCGGTGCTGAACCGTTGGCCGAGCAGGCGGCCCGCCTGGATGGCGAGCGCGGCGTCAATCTGCGTGTGCGTGGGCCCGACCGGGCGCAGCTTGGCCATGATCTCCACGCTGTCCAGCTTCATGGATCGGGTGAGCTTCTGCACCTTGAGCGCCGAGTATTTGGCGTTCACGCTGATCACCCATTCCTCTTCCGCCTGGATGGCGCTGCCGCCATCGCCACCGAACCCCGCGACGGTTCCCCAAACGCCGGTCCAAGCTTCGCGGATGAAATCGGCCATGGTCATGACGCCGCCCGGATCGGCGGCGGCGCTTTCCGTGATGGTGTGGAACGCGGCCACGTCGCCCACGTTCTTGGCGGTGGCGATCAAGCCGGTGAATTCGCACGGGCCGTAAAGCGCCTTGCCCACGCCCAGGTGAAGTTCCGGGTGCTTGGTCACGGCCACGCGGGGCAGCAGGTATTTGCGGCCGTCCGGCGTCCAGATGGTGGCGGGCACATCGGCGGCACCGTGGGCGCGGGAGCCGATGGCGGGCGTCTTGATGATGGTGGGATAGAGCACGCTCAACGCGCCCCAGTTGTCAAAGGGCGTGAGCGAAACCTTGGTCGTGACATCGCCGCCGGTGGCGGTGATGCGTCCGTGGTTGCTGGAGGAAACGTCGTTGCGCTCCTGTTCGACGTCATACTTGAGCATGCCGTTTTCACCCTCGGGCCAGAGGGCCTTGGTGGCGGTAAAGATTTTGCCGGGGCCGGCGTAGATGGAATCAATCATATATATGGTGCGGTTGGCTCGTGGCGGTTGGGTTATTTCTTGGCGGGAGCGTCAGGCGCGGCGGTGGGTTTTGGCTCGCCGAGTGAGGGCGCGGCGCGCAGGTTCAGGAACTCGCCGCGCAGACTGTTGAAGGTGTTGAGCCAATAGGTCCAGTCATCGCTGTGTATCGCATCGGCGGCAAACGATTCCAGTTTGTGACCGGCCACGGCGTGGATGGATTTAATGTCCAGACTGGCGAGCGCGGCTTTGTGAGCGGAGAGGTAAACGTCTAAGAGTGTTTTCTTTTTCATGGTGATGGGGGTTGATGGGTTATGAGAGGGTGACATCGATTTCGGCGCGGATCACCCAACTGGCGATCCAGTCCGGGAAGTAGGCGCAGGCGCGGACGGTGACGCCGGCGGCGGGGATGTCCACGGGATCCGTGTAAGGGAGCGCCTGATCGTTGTTCGCGCTCGGGTAGGAGTCATCGAGCGTGTAATAGATCACCGCGTTGGGCGTGGGACAGGTGAGGGTGAACTGCGGCGTGGCGGTCGCGGCGGCCGCGATCACGGGCGGTTGCACCACGTTGATGGTTTCCTGCGCGCCCTCGAGGCACTTCATATTGACCTGGTAACCGACCATGTTCTTGCCGAGATCGTCCGGGCTGAATGGTTCGATGGCCGGCTTGTCCGCCGAGAGCGGCTTGACCAGGCCGTGCATGCCGAAGTTTTTCAGCACATTGATGATCCGGCGGGCGATGCGCCGGGCGCTTTTCTTGGTGCCGCGTTCGTCGTTGTTCATCTCCACGTTTTCAATGACGTGGAAAGCGGGTTTCAACGTGAGCGGGCCGCCGGTCAGATTCGGGTAATCATCATCGGCCACGATCTGGAGCACGAGCACGGCCGCGCCGCGTTTGCCGTCCACCTTGGCGATGTTCAGGGCTTCGCGCCGGGCCATCTCGGCCTTGAGATTCCCCTTCTCCACCACCGTCACGGGAATGTCGGCGAAGAAAGCGTCCGCCTCGAGGCGGGCGGCGAGTTCGCCGGGCAGCAGGTCCATCACGTCGATGAATGCGATCTTGGTAATGCTCATGCGGTGGTTCCTCCCAGGGCTTTGAGCACGGCGGCGCTCAGGGCGGTTTGATAATTGGTGAGGCGATCCTGGATGCCGCGCCCGATCGGGCGGCGGGCCGGGAGCGTCATGCCGGGATGGTTGACGGATTTGCGGAAGATGACGCGGCTGCCGATCTGGAAGCGGAGCATCTTGCCGGCGCTGGCGGTGATCTTGTGCGGCGGGATCTCCGCGCCGAACTCGTGGATGGCCGGGTAGCTCACGCCTTTGTTGGTGGCGTTGCTGCCGATGGCGCTGTTGATCACCTGGCCGTCAATGGTGGCCTGGCTCGCCCGCAACGATTGCCGGTAACGATTGCTCTGCACGCGCAACCCAATGGGCGAGGAGGGACCGCCCCGACCGAAGCTGAGATACTCCTGTTGAATGTGTGAGACGGTGAACTGGTTCTCACGGTCCATGGCGCGGGCCATGCCGGCGAGCGCGTTGGGCTCCAGCGTCTGCACGTTGCGCAGGACCGCTTTGGCCTCCTCGCTCAATTCAATTTTAAGGATGTCGCCGGGCATGGTCAGATCAGGTTGTATCGGGTGTAGGGCGTGAGCATGGTTTCCACGAGCGGGATCAGCTTCACCTCGGCGAGCTTGGCTTGTTCGCCCGGTTTGTCGGCCAGGTTCATGCCGAGCTTGTCGCGGGCGTCCCACACGTGCTGACACTGGAGCAGCCAGGCTTGGATCACGTCATGGGGCAGCGCGGTGGCGCCCGCCGGCATGGCGCTGGGATAGCCGCCCGCCACGTCATCCGGCTCCAACGTCTCCCACCAATACCCGCCCGTGTAGGTGAAGCGCACCTGGGCGTAATACGGGCCGGCATCCGCGCCATCCGGCAGGATCACCATGCCGTTTTTGAGGTCGATGGTCTGGTAGAACGTGGCGGGTTGCACCACGAAGCCGTCCGCCTCGCTGAGCTTGAGTTCCACGCTGGTGAGGGCTTCGAGCGGGAAGCGGGAGAGCAGGAAATTGGCGCGATCGGCGGGCAGGATTTCCACCGCCCCCACGGTGCGGAGAAAGCTGCGGTTGCAATAGCTCGCCACCATGGCGGCCATGCCGTGGCCGAGGGCGGTGATCACGGTGTTGAACTTGGTCTCGTTGGCCAGCGAGCCGGCGAGCAGGTGTTTCTTCAACGTGTCGAGATTGGAGAAGCCAACGTTCATTTTTTAACGGGTGGTTTGATCGCCGAGGGGATGACCGGACGCTGCACCGGGCGCAGGACTTCCCGCGGTTTCAGCATCCGGTCTTTGATGGGTTCTTTCATGGCGGTTGAAAGGGCGGCTCCAATGGAGCCGCCCGTGATGGAATGGTTATTGCCCGCTGGTGGAATCGTAGTGAACCGTCAGCGAATCAATGCTGCACGCGGAGGTGCCATCGAGGATGGCATACACGGCACGGCCGGGCCGACCCACGAACAAGCCGTCACTCACGAAGGTTTTGTTCGTGTTCGCGCCGAGCTGGAGCGTGATGTTGTTGGTGATCACCTGGACTTCCATGCCCACGGTCTGGGCGATGCCGACCGCGCCGGTGGTGGTGATGTTGGTGGGATTGGCGAACGAACTGATGGTGACCACGGCGTTGGAGGTCGCGCCCTGGAGAAACAACAGGTTGCCCGCCGCCATGCCGTTGGTGCTCTCCACGATGACGCTGGTGGCGGCCGTGCTGGCGTTGGCCGTGTAAACGTAATGCGCGGCCGTTCCGGTGTAGAGCTTGAGCGTGGCGGCGGCCTTGTCGCTGGTGGCGATGACGCTGACGACGCGGATTTGATTCTGCGGCAGATGCGGGATCAGATAAGCCGCACTGGTGGTGCCGGCCTGGCTAAACGTGGCGTAGGACGGGTAAGACTGCGCACCGGCGGCGAAGGTGACGCCGAGGGCCAGCCCCAGTGAGAGAATTAATGTTTTCATGATATTGATGTTTTCGTTTTGGTTGCCCGCCGCTCCGGATTGCGCCGGAGCGGCGGGATGGTTTTGGTTACAGGGTTTAGGCGGCGGCGGTTTGGAGCGCGGCCATGGCGTCGATGGCCAGGGCTTCGACGTCGATCCGCTCCAGGGCGCGCATCGCGAGTTCGTCCGTGGCGAAGAACACATCCCGGCTGACTTCCACACGGGGAGCGCCACGCTCGCCGAGATACCAGTAGGAAAGGTCACCGAAGAATGCCAGATAGGTGCTGATCTGCGCGGTGGTGACATACGCCTGGCTGACGCCGATCCAGTGGATCGGGAAGCCGTCCAGCGTGGCGGGTTGCCCGCCGATGGCGCGCTGATAGATGTTCGGGTTGTTCAGCGTGTTGAACGTGACGAGCAATGCCTCCAGGGTGGGATGCATATAGTATGCGGCGGCGGTTTGGCCGTTGGCGGCCATGTTGGACAGCACCGCCGCACTCACGAGCGGGCGGATGGCCCGGAAGTCGGCGAGCGTGGCGTCGCTGGGCTTGGTCTTGCCGGCGGCGAGCACCTTCAGGTAGGTGGGATTCGCGACGCAGTAAGGACCGACGCCGGTTTGATTGGCATAGGTGGCCGTGCCGTCACCGATGAACATGGTCTTGTCTTCCAGCTTCGCGAGCTGGCGTCCGATGTAACGGGCGAGGAACTGGCCGATCGGGATGAACGTATCCTCTTCCAGTTCGGTCGGGAGGCGGATCAAACCACCAGCCTTGTTGGCGGTGAAGGTGACCAACTCAGCGGCAACCCTGCGTTCCGTGACGGCCGCGCTCATGCCGGCCGTGCCCACGCCGAGATAGCCGAAGTCATCTTCACCGGCTTTCAAGCGGGGCAATTTGACCGTGCCGGCGCCGAGCGGGAACACCGTGGCATACTGACGGGCCGCGCCGTAGGCGAACACCAGTTCGATGATCTGCGGCACATAGATGGTGGGCAGCGGGATTTCCGTGCCGGTCATGGCCGTCTTGGCTTCCATGCCGAGATACTCGCGGGCTTGGGCGATCAGTCCTTCGTGCGAACGCTCTTCGCGATTCAACTGGCGCATGGCCTTCGGTCCGAGTTCCGCGGTTTCCAGCACGAACATGCTGGTCATGGCGCGGGCGCAGTCATCGGTGACGAACGGGACGTTGCCGACCCAGCGCACACCGGTGTGGCCCCGGAACTGTTGGGCCTGCTTGCGGAGTTTCTTCAACTCGCCGTTGAGTTCATCCACTTTCTTCTGCTCGCCTTTGAGCAACTCGGGCAACTGCTTGATCGCGGCCCATCCGCCTTCCTGATCGGTGATGCCTTTCAGCAACTTGAACATCTCGCCATAGGAGCCGAAGGATTTCAGGATGTCCTGGAATTCCTGGAGCTGTTCAGGGGTCAGGACGGAGTTGTAACAGACGCCGCGCCGGGGACGGCTGAGGGCGAACTGGATCAACTGATAGCCGCACACGAGGAAGATCATGCCGGCGAGCGGCATCACGTGCAGTTGGTTCAGGGCCACGGCAAGCAGCGTGATCAGCGCGAGGCCGATCAGGTGCTGGTAGCGTTTCATAAATGGTTTCTTATTCATGGTCGTATTGAGATGGGACGTTGCTGTTGTGGTTTAGGTGGCTTTCAACACATCGTTGAAGCCTCGGGCTAATTGCATTAACTCCGCATCATGGACACCCAGACCGGATGCGGGGGCCTTGGTCTTGGGGTCTGCCTCGTCACTGCAAAATTGTTTCAGGTGCTCCAGCACCTTGCGCACGTCGGCGCGTTGGATCGCGCCGGACTTGAGCGCGAGGCCGAGGGTGGCGCCGGGATTGGCGGGGACCACCACCAGGGAGATTTCCAGCAGCTCCTGTTTGGTGTAGGTGCGGTCCGGTTCGTTGGCCTTGCCATTGGTCCACTCCATGGGGATGAAGCCGACGCTCTGCGATTTGATGAACCCGCCCTGCGCCATCTTCCACGCCAGATTGCCCAGGGGATTATCCAGGCAGAACTCCACGCGGTTGCAGAGCATGCCATCGGTGACGCTCACGCTCACGGCGCGCCCCAGAATCTTGGCGATGCTGGAATAGTCATGGCAATCCGGGATCACCGGGTTGGCCTTGAAGTTCTCCAACTGCCAGCCCTTCTGATCAATCACCTCGTTGTAGCGGTCGATGGTGTTGTCGCTGCCGATGAAGTCCATCATCGGCACGTCGCCGGGGACTTCCTTGGCGACGCAATGGACGCCACCACGCAGACCTTGCGCGCCGTTGTGGAGGGTGACCAGGCGGGATCCGAATTCAGTGAGGGGTTTCATGGTGTGGTTAAGCAGCAATGCAATCGACGGCCGCAAGCTTGCCCTTGGCGAACTTGAAAGCCTCTTTGGTGAACAGCAGATTGACCAGCCAGCGTTTCCACCGCGGCATTTGTTTGATGTGGTATGCCAATGCGTAGGCACCATCGGCCACGCCCATGGCGTATTGGTCCTCGAGTGCGGACCACACCACGCCGAACTTTTGTTCGCGGGCATCCTCCTCAACTCGGTTCACGGCGGTCTGAATATCCGTGGCATACCGTCTGCGCTTCAAAGTCCCGTTGGTTTGCATTTGCTCCTTTTCGTTGGTGGTGTGGGGAGAGGTTAGAGTCTCGTCACCTCGTCTCCTACGGTTGATGGTTTGCTGGCGCGTCATTGGGCACCCGCTTTCATGAACTTGCGTTCGCCCAAGCCGGTGATCAGGAACGTGACGGATTTTTCATCCTCTTCCTTTTTCTGGGCGGCGAGCTGGATGCATTGGCAGTTGATGAGGTTGTCGAGCGAAGCGCCGAGGGAATCGTCGCCGGGGAACATCAGCTCCTCGCCGCCGACTTCAAACGGTTCATCGATGGGGATCGGGGTCTCGATGTATTCCTGCTCGGCCACCGCGTGGGTTTCTCGCACCGTGGGACCGTGGCTACTCAGCCAGGCTTTGAAATCGATGCCGCTTTCCGTCATGGCGTCGTGCCGGGCGGTGTTGTAGGCCATGCTCACCTCGGTGCGGGCCACGCGCTCCGCCTCGTGGTTGGTGAGGCCGGTGAAGACCGAGCGCACGCGGTCGCTGAGTTCCTTGGTGCTCTCGCCGCCCTGGATGCCGGCTTCCAACGTGGTGTTGAGCTGGTCGCGCACCGTGCCGCCCACGCCCATGATGGGCTGCTGGCGCGCGGCGAGGAAATCTTTCGCGGCTTTGGGGGCCATCTTCCACGGATCATCCTTGCCGACTTCCTGGTGCAATTCATCGCCCGCGAGCTGGAGCGTGGAGAGAATGGGGTTGTGTAACTCCGCCACCAGGGCCGCGCCGAAGTCGTGCTGGTTGAAGATCAAATCGATCATCGACTTCTTTTCAAAACCTTTGTCCAGATGAATCTCCGCCAGCTTGGCCAGCGTCTTGCCGCGATATTCCATCATCACCTTGCCGACCTTGGCCTTGAACAGCTTCACCGATTTGCGGCGCGTGGCGACGTGTGATTGCCAGAGCACCTTGGTGTCGGGCTTGCGGATGTGCGTGACCGGTTCCGTTTTGAGGGACACACCGGCGAGGAGTTTTTGCATCCGCGCAAAGGGATTGCTCTTGGCCTCGTCATCGGCATCGGGCTCGGCGGGGTCTTCGCCGGGCAGTTCCTCGGCCGCGCCGACTTCCTGCAGGTTGAAGGGCAGATACGACTTGTTGCCCCAGGCGTATTCCGGGAAGCCCAAATCATAGGCGAGATTGATGTCGTTGAACGCCGCGCCGAGGTTGAAGGCTTTGCCGGCGGAATCCAACCGCTCGCGCCGGGCCTGCTGCATGATGGGCAGGCTGTCCAGATCAAACCAGCCGACCAGGTCCTCCCCGAACGTCATCACCACGGGAGCGAGGCTGGATTCGATCCGGGAACACATCGGCCCGATGGTGTTGGCGATGAAGCTGATTTCCTCCGCATTGATGGCGCTGCCACCGCCGGAGAGCGAACTCGCTTTGTCCTGGCTGAAACCCATCACGCTTTGGGGCACCTTGAAAATCGCGCCGATTTCCTCCCGGTTCATCTGGCGGTTGGCGATGAACTGTGACTCCATGCCGCTGAGCTGCGGTTTCTCCACCTTGGCACCGCCCCAGAGGAAGAGCGGACGATCCGCCGTGCCGGCCTTGCGTTTGCGTTCGCGCAGGGCGGCGAGGATGGCGGCCTGCTGTTCGGTCGAAGCCTGTTGCTCCGTGGTGACGATCACGCCGGTGTCGGCATTGTTCAGCCAATACCCTTTGGAATATTGGGAGGCGGCGTAATCCGAACCCGCCGCCACCATGGCTACGATCAGCGGACTCATGCCGCGCCAAAAGGAATACGGATTGGGCGTGCGGCAATGGATCACTTCGCTCGGCAGCAGCAGTTCGCTCGGGATCGGCGTGAGCAGGGGCGAGCCGGTGTAACGCCAGCTGGTGAGATCGTAGCCGGTGACGACGTGCCAGAACAATTCCGTGGGCAGCGTGATCAGGCGGGAGACCTTGGGATTGCTCTCGCTCAGGTCCACCGGGGCGTCGGCGTTGTCCAGGGGCAGCACGAAGAACTCGCCCCGGAGCGCCAGCGTGGTGACCATCATTTCCCAGAAGAGATTCCGGGGCATGGTGGGATGCGGACGGTTGAACAGATCCACCACGTCGCCGGAATCAATGATGGTCTCGCCCAGGGCGCGGGCGCAGAAGCGGCGATGCTTGGGATCCGCCGAACTGCGCAACGCCCGGACGCGGCGGGCATGTTGGCCGGGCACGCGGGAGATGCGGAAAGGAATCTGACCGACCTTCTCCGCCAGCCGGCTCACAGCAATATAGACCCAAGCCGATTGTGCATAGGGCAGGCTGAGCTTGGCGCCGCCGCCTTCGCCCGCGCCATCGTCGCCCCGCGCCCAGGCCGTCATGTCCGGCGAGAGGGATTTTTCCTCCGACCGAATGGGAGGCAAGCTTAACCCTTGCGCGGCGAGGCTGCGTCCGGGAATGCGATCAGACATGGTTATCCTCCATCATTTGTTCATCCTGTTCGTCATCGCCTTCAGGACGGGCATGAAAACTTCCGGCGGCCGAGGTTGCGGGACGATCCGAGCCGGAATCGAATTCTAAAAAGGCATGTAGGGCCTTGTCCCTGGTAGCACACTCACGGCTTGTGGGACCCGCGTTGCACGGGGGAAAGTGGATTAATGCGCAATGCGGAGTGCGGAGTGCGGAATGGGACGAACCGCAGGCGGATTTCGGCCGGGGTGAACACCTACCGGCGCATGGGTTGGACACCCCATGTCTAATCCCGTTGAAACCGTGTTGAATACTTCGCAGGACGCGCCGATGCCCCCCGAGGCGTGTCTTGACACCCCCAAAGCCGCAAATCGAATCCTGGAGCGATTTTTGATGATCCCACCAAGCGGCAATCCGCGGGGCGGCGGGAGGAGCGCCGTGGTGGACCCCGGTTCGAATTGCCGCTGGGTGGAATCGTTGGTTCATAATCAGCCGATGGCTGCGCCGAAGTTGATGCCGTTACCCTTCAAGGCGTGGATGCCAAGCTTGCCGCCGTCAAAGGTGTCCCCGTGCCGGCCTTCGTCATCCGGCTCGCAGACGAAGCGGCCGCGATCCTTGAGCACCAGCCGGTGGTCAATCTTGAAATAGGTCTCGGGCGGGAGCGTCAGATGGTTGTCATCCAGGATGCCAACATACTGATCGCCCAGGTATTCTTTCCAGTTGGTGGGTTTCTCCAAGCCGGGAACGTCCACACCTTCACTGGCCACCACCAGCAGCACGGGCAGGATCGCGATCAGTTGCTTGCGCAAGTCCTCGGCGAAATATTTCTCGTTGGTGGCGTCCGCTGCCAGTGCCTTCGGTTTGCCGCCGGGGCGATTGCTGCAAACCCTGATCGTGGCCTTGATCCGTTCGCGGGCAACGTCCGGGTCTTTCGTCTTCCAGACCAGGGCGGCGCGGTAAATGTATTCGCTGCCCTTCTGCTCCATCACGGACAGCACCGAGGGATTGCTTTTCTTTTTGACCGTGGTGGCCACGTCCAGACCGAGGCCGATCGCATTGACCGGGGAAACATTCTCCGCCAGCCAGGTGAGGGCTTCGTTAAATTCCAGATCCCTCTCGATGTCGAAGCAGCGGCACACGTTCACGCCGCGTTGTTGCGCGGTGGCGAGCTGCAACGAGCCGCAGGCAGCGGACCCGCCCAGCAGCCAGGCGAGCTTGTGATTGATGGCGGCACCGTGCTTGTTCGGCGTGCGGCGCAGGAATTCCTCAACGCTGATCTCCGTGCCCTTTTTGAGATCGTAAAACTTCTTGCCGGCGGCGGCGGTATCGTAGCAGCTCGCCCGGTGGACTGTGACGCCCGCCTCGCTCTCATACAGGTTGCCGGCGGGATTGGCTTCGAACTCCATGCCGGCGGGAGCAGCCAGCAACTCAAAGCAATAGTGAGTGTCATCCTGCGGCGGCGTGGTGGACATGATCAGCTTGAAGTCCGGGCTCGTGCTGATGATGGGTTCGATGGCGATCCAGAGTTCGCGGAAGTCACGGATGAAGCCGATCTCATCCAGGAACACCGTGCCGGACCAACCACGGGCCGTGGCCACATTGGGCGCGATCACCTGCGTGCGGGAATACGTGGTGCGGTCGTGATACAACCGGAACTCCAGGCGCTGGGCCTCGAACAGTTCCATGAAGTCATCCAGCTTGAGCCCTTTGATCTCCTTGCCTTTGGCTGAATCGGCGGTCTGGAACATCATATCCGCCTTGCCGGCGTCCACGGTGGATTGCGCGGCGAAGTCCATCAGCACCTTGGATTCCTTCTGGAACAAATCGCGGGCGGTGATGTCGGTGGTGGCCACCTGCTTGAGAATCATTTCCCGGCCCAGCAGCAGCGACGCCGAGGCGTAGATGCAGGAACGCGCCCGATGGCTCATCATCTCGAACAGCGCCATGTCTGCCTGTGTGGAGGTCTTCCCGGCCTGACGTTCCCAGAGCAGGCAGAACGTGCGCAGCGTCTTGAGCAACTGACGGGCTTTGCGTTGATAGGCGCGGGGGATGTTCATCAGCTCTTGATTCCCTCCCAGTCCTCGGCAAAGAGTTTCTTGCCCAGCAGTTCGATCTTTTCCGCATTGCTGGACGGCGCGCTGGCAATCGCCTTGAGCTGCTGATCGTCGAACCATTTCAGGAACAACTCGCAGGTGTCCCGCTGATACTTGCTGCGCTTCAGCGAGAGTTCCTGCTCCTTCAACGTGAGGGTGCGGCCGCTGATGGCGAGGTTGGCCAGGTGCGTCAAGGTCTCCACGTCCAGTTTCTGATCGCTGAGCGCCGCCTCGAACGCCAGTTGACCGACCGCGCCCATCAGCGCCTCGTAAGTCTGCGCGGGATTGGCCTTCAACTTGGCCACCACCAGGTTGGCTTTGGTGGAGCTGGCTGCGATCCGGTCCAACATCCGCCGCTGCTGGCAGGACTGAAAGAAGGGCACCAAGGAGGAGGGCGCAACCTTGACGTTGAAATCTTGATGCAAGCGCGCTGCGGCGTCCTTGTAAGAGACGTTCTCCTCGCACAGCCATTGCTCCAGCGCGGTCTGCTGATGGGGCGGCAGCTTGTCCAGGACGGAGTCGGATCGTTTCTTGGCGCTCATTCATTTTATGCTCCCTGCGCCACGAGGTCGCGCCCCGTCGCCGTGATGCGCCAGGTGGGGTTCTCCGGGCTGATCTGCTTGTTGACCACGTCGGCGAGCCGCTTGTCCGCCAGGTAAAGAAGTTCGGCCTCCAATGACTCCTTGGTGAGCAGCCGCAGACCCTCGTTGCGCAGGAATTGCAACAGGAGACCGACAGAAATGCCGTGCGGCGCCGCGCCATCCAGATAGCGCAGGATGCTGAGCCGGACCTGTTCGCGTTGTTGGGCGTTGAGCTGACTCACTCCAAGAGCCCCTTCGTGTTTTTCAACATGGCCACGATCTCCATGGGCAGGTTGCGGATCGTCTCCTTGACTTCATCCTGGTTCTTCTCAATGCGCACCTCCATCACGCGCACGGCTTCACGCAACTCGGTGGCGGCTTTGCGCTCCACGGTTTCCACGCTGCGGAACAATTGCGCGTGGCGGTCGGTGTTGTGCTTGACGTGCTCCTTGAACTCCACCTTGCTGGCGGGCTCAAAGGCAAAGCTCACTTCGCGGTGCTCCTTGCGGTTGGAGAGCAGCACCCAGATGGTGACCGCGTTCACCAACACGCCCAGCAGCGCGACGATGATCAGGAAACCTTGCCAGAAGGCGTTGGCATTGGGTGCGGGTAGATCGGCGAGAATCATATCGTTAATTGCGAATGTCGAATGTCGAATGTCGAATTTGGGAAACGAGGTTGGTTGAGCCCTCGATGATCCAGTAGGCGCGATAGAAACCGCATGGATCAGAGAATGAGTTGGTGTAGCGTGCGGGCTGTCCGGTGGGCGGGAACTCGGCGACGACCTGCCAGTTCACCTGGTTGCTGGAGGCATCCAAAAAGTAATGCAGCCCTAGGATGTCGCTGCGTTCGGTGTCGAAGGTGACAACCTGGGGAATTGCGGATGACGAATTTCGAATTGCGAATGTGGAGATGGGGCGCTCCGGGGAAGGCGCGGGCGCGGCGACCAGGCTGACGGGGAACGGCCGCACGGGCGGCGGGGTGTTGCAGCCGGTGAGGAACGCGGCAACGAGCCAGAGGCCGCACTGAAAACTTGAAACTTGAAACTGAAAACTCTTCCTCATAGCGCATTTACCTCCGCGAGATATTGGTCCATGCGGTGATCCGCCAGGAGGGCGAGGCGTCCGTGCGTGAGTTCGCTCAGGCTGCCGGAGAGGTCGGAGAGTCCTTTGCGCAACA
>JAQGOT010000026.1 GCA_028293465.1 Pedosphaera sp.
CAGGATGTTTACCGGTTCGACGAGCGGCGCATCCTCGCGGGCCGCGTTGAAGCCGGCTCCATCAAGGTGGGCGACAAGCTTTTGTTCAGTCCAAGCAACAAGGTCAGCACGGTCAAGACCATCGAACGCTGGAACGCGCCGTCGCAGGATTCCGCGAAGGCCGGCGAATCCATCGGCATCACCCTGACCGAGCAAATCTTTGTTGAGCGAGGGGCAGTGGCGGCGCTGGAGACTGCACCGCCATACGAATTGAACCGATTCAAGGCGCGGCTGTTCTGGCTGGGCCGCGCGCCGTTTGCCAAAGGCAAAATCTACAAGCTGAAGCTGGCGACCCAGGAGGCGGATTGTGAGATTGAATCGATTGAAAAGATCATCGATGCCTCAACCTTGGAAACGGTTTCCCGGGATGGGGATCAGGCTTTCATCGGCCGGCACGAAGTGGCGGAGTTGACCCTGCGCACGAAACGCCCGGTGGCGTTCGACACGCATTCGGAGATTGTGTCCACGGGCCGGTTTGTGATTGTGGACGGCTTTGAAGTGGCCGGGGGCGGCATCGTGGCGGATGACAATTATCCCAAGCGCACCTCGGACAGCCTGCAAAAAAGCGACAACATTTATTGGAGCCACGGCAAAGTCACTGCGCACCAACGAGCGTTGCGCAACGG
This sequence comes from Pedosphaera sp., assembly GCA_028293465.1. Lineage (GTDB taxonomy): Bacteria > Verrucomicrobiota > Verrucomicrobiia > Limisphaerales > Pedosphaeraceae > JAQGOT01. The sequence continues at coordinate 666 of JAQGOT010000026.1, forward strand.
CCATTCCGGCTGTGTGGTGTGGCTCACCGGGCTCTCTGGATCCGGCAAGTCCACCATCGCCACCGAGCTGGAAAGGGAATTGTTCAACATCGGCAAGCATGCGTACGTGCTGGACGGCGACAACGTCCGCCACGGGCTGGGCTCCGATCTGGGCTTCTCGCCCAAGGACCGCAAGGAGAACATCCGGCGCATCGGTGAGGTCGCCAAGCTGTTTGCCAATTCAGGCATCATCTGCATCACGGCGTTCATCTCCCCTTATCAGGCGGATCGCGACCTGGTTCGTCAGATGCTGGCTGGGAGCGAGAATCAATTCATTGAGATTTTTGTGAATGCGCCGATTGACGTTTGCGAACAGCGGGATCCCAAGGGCCTTTACGCCAAAGCGCGGGCCAACGAGATCAAGGAATTCACCGGCGTCTCCGCCCCGTACGAAGCCCCGGCCAAGGCGGAAATCGAATTGCATACGGACAAGCTGACCATCGCGGAATCTGTCGCCCAGATCATGGAGTATCTCCATATGCAGGACGAAGGCACGCTGATTTCGATTTAATCGGCTTTTTGGCTGGCGGGAAGCGGCACGCGATGGCGAAGGGCGGCCACGAACGCTTTGTCTGCCTTGGAAGAAAGCAGCTCCAGTGGCGAATAGCCTCTCCTCCAAGCGAGGTAAAGGGTAAGCGCGAGGGCCGTAGCGGTGATCAGAAAGTTCGGCCACGCATTCAATGCCCACTGGCCGGACCATGTCCATTGCCAGGCATTCGAAAACGGGAGGAGATAAGGGATGGGCCATTGGTGGAAATCGGGGCCGCGGGCGCCGATGAGATCGCAAAAGAGGTGCAGGTGAAAACTGAGAAACGCCAAGGCTGCAGTCTTCCATCGTTGCGAACCGAGCAGGAAAGCAGCGAGAGTTATCAAGAGACAGAAGCCAAGGTTATGTCCGAGAGCATGGTGGTAGTCAGACCACCACGTCAGCGGTCGGTCCGCGTGGCGGGTAAGGACTTCGGCAACAATTCCGCCCCCGTCCAGATCAGGGATAACGCCAGCAATCGTCACCACGGCGCGTTCGCGTCGGTTCAGGTTCGACGCGTTGGCCGCGATCCAACCGATTAGCAAGTGGGTTGCCGGACTCATGAATGGCTCATCATGTCACTGCTTTAACACTGGAGTTTTTCGAAAGTTTCTGTAATCATCCACCCGCCAGCACGTCGTTGCTATTGAATCACCAACTATCCTATGGCGAGGGTTAGACAACTTCACGTAAACGGGAAGGATTTTCAGATCGATGTGGATGGTGAGCGGAGCTTGCTCAGCGTCCTGCGCGACGACCTGGACCTGACCGGCAGCAAGTATGGCTGCGGCGAAGGCCAATGCGGCGCTTGCACCGTGCTGGTGGACGGAGTGCCCATCCATTCGTGTCTCGCCACGGTCGGGGGAATCCTGCGCAGGAAAGTTACCACGATTGAGGGGTTGGAGATGGATGGACGTTTGCACCCGCTCCAGGAAGCTTTTCTAAAGACGAATGCGTTTCAATGCGGGTATTGCACGTCGGGCATGATCATGTCTGGTGTCGCGTTGTTGCAGAAAAAGCCGAATCCCAGCGAGGAAGAGATCGTGGCCGGCATGAAGGGAAATATTTGCCGGTGCGGAGCGTATCAGCGGATTGTCGCGGCAATCAAAGAGGGAGCGAAAGCCCTTCAGCAAGGGGTTAAATGAACACACCGGAAACGTCGCCCATTTCGCTGGAACCGGAACGCTACGAACTCCACGCGGCTCCGCTGTATCATTTCGACCTAGGCCGGCGTGAGTTCTTCAAAGTGCTCGGGTGCGGGGTGGTGGTGCTTTTTCTGATCGACGCCGTGATGGCGCAAGAGTCAGGTGGTGGCCGTCGCGGCGGGCGCGGCGGGCAGCGACCGGCGGAAATCAGCGCGTGGCTGCACATCGGCGAGGACGGCGCGGTAACGGTTTTCACCGGCAAAGTTGAAGTAGGGCAAAACATCCGCACGTCGCTCACCCAGGCCGTGGCGGAGGAGTTACGCGTGTCGGTTGATTCGATCCGGATGGTCATGGCGGATACGCAATTGACACCTTTCGATGCCGGGACTTTCGGCAGCCGCACGACGCCGGACATGGGTACGCAGCTTCATAAGGTTGCGGCGGCGGCCCGCGAGGCGCTGATGGATTTGGCGGCGGAATTTTTGAAGGTTGATCGCACGTCACTCGTCCTTGCGGAGGGAAGGATTTCCGGAAAGGCAGCGACAGAGACCGTTACCTTCGGCCAGCTCACGAAGGGACAGAAGCTCCTGAAGTCGGTAAGCGACAAATCGGCAGCGACACCGGTGGATGAGTGGAAGGTGGCGGGCACATCCATGCCGAAGGTGAACGGACGCGAATTCGTCACTGGAAAGCATAAATATACATCGGACATCACGCGGCCGGGCATGATACCTGGGAGAATTCTGCGCCCACCTTCCTTCGGGGCAACACTGAAATCGATTGATACCAAAGCGGCGGAAGCGATGCTTGGTGTGACCGTCGTGCATGATGGCGAGTTTGTGGGCCTCACCGCACCAAACACATTGGTGGCCGACCGCGCCGTTGAAGCGATTCATGCGGAATGGACGACCAAACCGCAGATTTCCAGTGCCGAATTGTTTGATTCGCTCAAGAAGAATGCGAAGGCATCGCCGGAGCGCGCCGGTTCAGCCGAAGCCGGAACAGTTGCCGATCACAAGTTGCAACAGACCTATACGGTGGCTTATATAGCGCACACGCCGTTGGAGCCGCGGGCGGCGGTGGCCGAGTGGAAAGATGACAAGCTGACGGTCTGGACGGGAACACAGCGCCCGTTTGGAGTACGAGGTGATTTGGCACAGGCTTTTGGCATCCCGGAAGAACGCGTGCATGTCATCGTGCCGGACACGGGGTCCGGCTACGGAGGGAAGCACACGGGGGAGGCGGCGATTGAGGCGGCACGGCTCGCGAAAGCGGCGGGCAAACCAGTGAAGCTGGTCTGGACGCGGGAGGAGGAATTCACGTGGGCCTATTTCCGGCCGGCAGGGGTCATCGACGTCACCAGCAGCGTGAGCAACGACGGCACGATCACGGGCTGGGAATTTCATAATTATAATTCCGGCGGTTCGGCAATTCGCAGCCCATATGATGTACCGAACCAGAAGACCGAGTTTCATTCGACGAGCGCGCCGCTGCGTTCGGGTTCGTATCGGGGACTGGCGGCCACGGCCAACCACTTCGCGCGCGAGGTACACATGGATGAATTGGCGCGGGTGGTAAAGATGGACCCGCTCGCATTCCGGCTCAAGAATTTGAAGGATCCGCGGTTGCGCGCCGTTTTGGAAGCGGCGGCCAAAGCGTTCGGCTGGGGAACATCGAAGGCTCCAGATGGACACGGGTTTGGAATTGCCGGGGGGACGGAGAAAGGCGGGTATGTGGCCACTTGCGTGGAGGTTTCGGCAGATCGAAAGACCGGGAGTGTGAAAGTGCTGCGGGCAGTGACGGCGTTTGAATGTGGGGCGGTCGTCAACCCGGACCATCTCAAGAACCAAATTGAAGGGGCCATGGTCATGGGCTTGGGCGGGGCGTTGTTTGAAGCCATCCGTTTTGAAAACGGCCGGATTACCAACCCACGACTTTCCGGATATCGCGTGCCTCGTTTCCCGGACGCGCCGGCGATTGAGGTGGTGCTCGTGAATCGCAAGGATTTGCCATCGGCCGGCGCGGGTGAGGCACCGATTATTGGAATTGCCCCGGCGATTGGAAATGCCATCTGTGATGCCACGGGGATTCGGTTGCGCTCGCTGCCGATGGTGCCGGATGGGCTGAAGGAGGGGTGAGTGGGTAAGCCGGTGAGTGAGTGAGCGGGCTATTTCCCGAAGGAAAATTGCAAGGCTTTCTCGTAGTCTTCCGGGTGGTCGATGTCGAGATCAAGGCCGGGGTCGTTCAACTCGATGAGCGTTACATTGTCGGCCATGGGGTGGAGGAATTGCTTCAGGGTTTCGTCTTCTGACCGTTGCAGCCTCTCAAATGCTGATCGCGGCAACAATACCGGATGCCGGGGCTGACCGTTGTGAACGGGCTGGCAGATTTTTCCCGGGTTTTGTGCCGTGGCGGTCATGAGCGAGGTAAGGGTCCCGGGGAGCAAGTGCGGCTGATCGCCCAGCACGATGGCCCAATGGGTCAGGGTGGTTTTCCAACCGGACCATCGGGCGGCGCATTGAATTGAGCTGAACATGCCGCGTTCCGGTTCGGGATTAAGCACCCGGGGTTCGAGGGGGAAAGCCAAGCGGTTTAGCTCGGTCTGAATCAGAGCGTCGCCGGGTGCGCAAACCACTGCGATTTGATTTGAAGGAAGTTTAGTCCAAAGCTCCAGGAGATGGCCAAGCACGCTGGTTTTTCCCCAAGGTAGCAACAATTTCGGACGTCCCATACGTGAGGATCGGCCTGCGGCGAGGATGATGGCAGCGAGAGAAATGTCGCAGTCGGGAGACATGCAAGGAATAATGCCTTTACGAGGCAAAACTGCAAGCTGGCCTTCGTCCGAGTCCTCCCAAGTTCTGCGGATCGGGGCGTTTGCAGCCTGAATGTAACTTTACCTGCACCGTCGAATGATGGCATAAAACAGCGACTGATCTATGAACAAAACTCTATTACGGATGACGGTGTGGCTTGGGTTGGCAACCGGCGCGGTCAACGTGTTCGGGTTGCAGCCGACGACGACGACGAAAGTGGAACTGCCTGGCCTGCGGGCGGATGGTTCGGTGCTGTTGCCAAATCAATGGTCGTTGCGGCCGGCGGGGCGGCAGGTGGATTTGGGGGATTTTCCGGTGAACGTGGCGGTGCATCCGGAGGGACGCTTCGCGGCGGTGCTGCATTGCGGCCATGGAGCACACGAGATTGTGGTGGTGGATGTGAAGGAGGCGAAGGCGGTTTCGCGGACCCCGGTCAACGAGGCATTTTACGGCCTGGAGTTCTCGCACGGCGGCGGACGGCTGTATTGCAGCGGTTCCAGTGATGAGGTCGTGCACGTGTTCGATTTCCAGGAGGGCAAACTGACGGCAAATCAGGACATCCGTCTGCGTGAAACGAAGTGGCGCGGGATTCCTTGCGGGATGGCGGTGTCGGATGATGCGCGCACGTTGTACGTGGCGAATGTCTGGGGCCAGCGGGTTTCCCAGGTGGATTTGGGGGCGAAGGTCAACCAACTGGAGATGTTTTTTGAGCGGGATGCGGCAGCCGTGGCTGACTCGACGTCAGTTTATGAGTCCATGAATCCTCCAGATCCCGATCTTGCCGCCATCACCAAGCGGGCCGAGGCGCAGTTCGATACGAGCCAGCCTGATGCGCCCTTCCCTTACGCGTGCCGGCTTGACGAGAAGCGGCAGCGTCTTTATGTGAGCTTGTGGGCGCAGGCGTCGGTGGCGGTGATTGATTTGAAAACCCATCACGTTTTAGCGCGATGGGCGACCGGGGAACATCCGAACGAGATGGCGCTGACGAAATCGGGCCGGCATCTGTTTGTGGCCAATGCGAATCGGAATACGGTGACGGTCCTGGATACACTCACGGGCAAAACGGTTGAGACGCTTTACGCTTCGCTTTCCCCTAACGCACCGCTGGGCTCGACACCGAACAGCGTGGCGTTGTCACCCGATGAAACTAAATTGTTCGTCGCGAACGCGTGCAATAACAACGTCGCCGTCTTCGATGTCAGCATCCTGGGCAAGAGCCGTTCCCTTGGGTTCATCCCGGTGGGCTGGTATCCGACTTCCGTGCGGGTGACGCCGGATGGCCAGCAATTGCTGGTGGCCAATGGCAAAGGGTTGATCTCCAAGGCCAATCCGAACGGGCCGCAACCGGGAAAAACGAAGGCGAGGACTGTTCAAACCATTTCCGAGTTGTTCCCGGGCACGCTGAGCATCATTGATTTGCCGAGGGGGAAGGAATTTACCAAGCAACTCGCGGCCTATACGGCCCAAGCATACCAATGCACACCGCAGCATAGTCTCGGGCAGGTTGTACCATCCTTGAACAACCCGGTTCCCTCCAAGCCGGGGCAAACGAGCCCGATCAAATATGTTATTTATATGATCAAGGAGAACCGGACTTATGACCAGGTGCTCGGGGATATGCCGCAGGGCAACGGCGACCCCAATCTTTGCCTCTTTCCCGAGAAGGTGACGCCCAATCATCACAAACTCGCGAACGAATTTGTTCTGCTCGACAATTTTTATGCGGACGCCGAGGTGAGCGCCGATGGCCACGAGTGGTCGATGGGGGCTTATGCGACTGATTTTGTGGAGAGGAGCTGGCCGATGAGTTACGGTCACAATCGGAGCAAGAAGTTTCCTTACCCTTCTGAAGGCCGCTTTCCCATCGCGAATCCGACGAGCGGTTATCTTTGGGACCGCGCGAAGGAGGCCGGGGTGACTTACCGCAGTTATGGGGAATTTGTGTTTGACAGCAAGGTGCAGGGCAAACCGGGGTTTACCAGAATCGCCTCATTGCAGGGACATTTCGATCCCTGGTACCACGGCTTTGATACCGGGTATCCCGACCTAAAGCGCGCCGACAGGTTTACGTCGGAATTGAAGCGCTTTGAATCCGAAGGTGAAATGCCGCAGTTGCAGATTGTGCGACTGCCGAACGATCACACTTCCGGGACGGTAGCCGGCAGTCTGACTCCGACGGCTTACCTGGGAGATAACGACCGCGCCTTCGGGCTGATCGTGGAAGCAGTGAGCCATTCGAAGTTCTGGCCGCAGACAGCGATTTTCGTGGTGGAAGATGACGCCCAGAGTGGGCCGGACCACGTGGACGCGCACCGGACCATCGCTTTTGCGATCAGCCCCTACACGCGACGCAGCACCGTGGACTCGACGATGTATTCCACGGCGAGCATGCTGCGAACCATGGAATTGATCCTCGGGCTGGAGCCGATGACGCAATTCGATACCGCCGCCACACCAATGTTCAATGCGTTCCAAGAGAAGCCGGACATGCGGCCCTATGATGCGCTCGCGGCCAATGTGGATTTGAGCGAACGGAACACAAAGCTGGCCTGGGGCAGCAAGGCCGCACAAAAAATGGATTTTAGTAAGGAGGACGCGGCGGATGATTTTCTCCTTAACGAAATGATCTGGCGCTCGGTGCGGGGTGCTGACCATCCCATGCCGGCGCCAATCCGGGCGGCGTTTGTGTTCGAGCATCCGAAGGATAAGGATGATGATTAGTGGGGATGCTGGCCAGCGCACGAAGCACGACAAACTTTGAGCGGGCGTTACGGACATCTCCGCTCTGGCATCCCTTCAGGATGCGGCCGCTTCTGAGGCCTTACCGGGGGTGTTGTCGCGCCAGGCGCTCCGCAACCCCCGGCTACTGTCTGGCAACCTTTCAGGTTGCTCGGAGGGATAGCGAGCCGTCGAACATTTGGGCGATCAGGAAAGCCACAGTTCGCGCTTCCACTCACGCCACCTTAGGAACGGTTACCCGACAAGGAGCTTCCGCCCGCGAGGACGTTCGTAGGGTTTCAAAACAGTCGGCCAACGAAGGAACAGAAAATCGGACTCAGAACCTGAGATTCCAGTCCTATTTCTTCGGGAGTTTTTCCACAGCTTCTTTCATTTCGGCGAGGTGAACGTCGGCGGACGGGGTGTCGGTCACGTGCTGGATGGTTCCATCCTTGCCGATCAGAAAACTGACGCGGCGGGCCATGTTTTTGCCTGCTTCCTTACGGACGCCATAGGCATCGGCGATCTTGCCATCGGTATCAGCGAGCAAGGGGAAGTTCAGATTGTATTTGGAGATGAAACTTTGATGGCTCTCCGCAGAGTCGAAGCTGACACCGATGACCTCCACGTTTTCCTTCTTTAGGTCACCCATGCGGTCGCGCAACCCGCAGGCTTCCTTGGTGCAGCCTTTGGTATCGTCTTTGGGATAGAAGTAGAGCAGGACGGTTTTCTTGCCGATTTCATCGGCGAGCTTCCAGGTTTTGCCGTCCTGGTCCTTGCCGGCGATGAGCGGGGCTTTGTCGCCTACAGCGGGGGTTTTGGTTTCTTGGGCGAGGCCGAGGGTGATGCCCGCGAGCAAGATGAGGGTGGTGAGTGAGAGTGAGCGGAAGGAGAAGCTTTTCATAAGTTGTGGTTGATTGGACGTTCGTCGGGCTTGAGCATTCACGCGAAAATAGCATCGGAGGCAGGCTTGTCAAATCGAGCGCAGGAGGGGACGTTAGTCCCCGGGCCTCGATTGACTGACGGGCCTCCGGACGATCATGCGTTGAAGCGGCGTGAACGCCGCGCTCCGGGGGTGAACTTGCGGCTGGAAGCCGCGTTCACTGGCAGCCAGGATGGCTGCCGCTACAAGGGAGGCGGTGGTGCCGCTTGTGCATGAAGCGGGATTTTCGCTGGCCAGCCAATTATTACGGGTCAGACGGGGACGACGGCACCCGTTTTGATCGATTTTTCCTCGGCCTCGCAGATTTCCACGGCGCTGAGGCCATCGGCAGCGGTGACGATGCTGGGCGGAGTGTCGTTTTGGATGGACTGGATCAGGTGGCGCAGTTCGACGAGGTAGCCATCCTCGGCGGCGCATTGAATCGTGCGCGGCGGTTGGCCTTCCTCGAAAAGCTTCAGGGCATCCACTCCCCGCGCCAGATCATAGTCAACAGTGGCTTTCTCGAAGTTGACGGTGCATTCCATCTGCAAGCTCGAGCCTTCGGTCATAAGCCAGCTCCCCTCGGCGGTGACGGGAATTCCGGCGGCGACGTTGTAGGAGGTGACGACGTGATCGATTGCGCCGCTGAAGCGGGTCGCGCCGATGGAAAAGACGCTGCGGGGCCGGCCGAAGCAAAATTGCACGAAATCGGTGTCGTGAATGTGGAGGTCGAGCAGCGCGCCCCCGGATTCGTCGCCTTTGAAATAGCCGGCCTTGCCCCAACCCGGGGGCGGGCTGACGCGGCGGAACCGGGCGGCGAGGACCTTGCCATAGGTCTGCGCGTCAATGGCCTGCTTGATCCAAGCCCATTCGGGCCAGAAGCGCATGACCAGTGCCGGCATGAAAAAACCTTTCGCTTTTTCAGCAACCTGGACGATTTCACGGCAGAGAGCGGAGGTACGGGCGAGCGGTTTCTCGCAGACAACATGCTTGCCGGCTTTCAGGGCCGCGATGGAGAGTTGGTGGTGCTGAGGCGTCGGAACACACAAGTCAATCAGATCAATTCCCGGATCGGCCAGGAGGTCGTCGAATTTGGAATAGGCCTTCACCTGGGTCATGTCGAGCTTGAGCGGCTTGCCGCCGCCAATATTTCCAGCGATGCCGGAAAAGTCGCCATCGACCGGCAGACGCCCGGTATGGCAAATGGCGGCCAGGCGGGCACCGGGGATATTGAGGTACGATTTGATATGAGTCGTACCCATGAAGCCGATACCAACGACGGCTACATTCACTGTTTTCATAAAAGCGGTTGGAAGATCAGGTTCTGGTTAGGTCTAACTTGGTCGGTTGCTCAGGAGAGGATTTGGTCGAGATATTGCCGACCGGCGCGGATATCCTCGATTCGTTGTTCGCCGGCCTCGCGTTCGATGGCGAAATCTCCCTGGAAGCGAAGCTGCTCGATGGTCTGAAAAAAGGCGCGCCAGTCCACCTGACCGGTGCCGACGGTGACTTCTTCACCCCAAGCGCCAGGCACCTTGGTCTTCACAGCATCCTTGATATGACACTGCTTCAGCCATGGACCGAGCACCCGCAACGCGGCAATGGGATCGCCCTTGTCGTAAAGGAGCATGTTCGCGGGGTCGAAATTCACGCCGACACCGGGCCGGTTCAGCTTTTGCAGGAAGGCACGCAGGGTCTCGGCCGTTTCCTGGCCGGTTTCAAAGCCGAGTTGAATGCCCTGGGCGGAAAATAAATCAGCGATGAGCGTGATCCGCTGTAGCAGCTTTTGAAAGGTGGCGTCGCGCGGTTCGTGCGGCAGAAAACCAGCGTGGAACGTGACAACTTTCAGCCCCAGTTGGTGCGCAAGTTCGGCGGCAGCCTGGATGTTACGCCAGTTTTGTTCCCAAGTTTCATCGGGCACGACGCCGCCCGTGCGCTTGATGGACTCGAGGGTGGTG
>JAQGOT010000126.1 GCA_028293465.1 Pedosphaera sp.
CGTGCTGGAATAACCGCGCGAGGTCCCGCCGCCGGATTTTATCGCGTTGCCCCCGCCGGCCGCCAATCCATCGGCGCTCCGGTTCAAATGCGGGGTCACAATCGTGGTCACCGCCGGGAAGACTGCCGCGAAGGCGGCTTGAAATTTATCGCGTGCCTCCGCGTTCACATTCGCCGCGCCATTTAGCATGCTGATTTGCAGGCTGGCCGGCAGCGAGGAAACCGCCCCCGCGGCGGAAGCAATGCGGACCCGGTAAAGACCGACCTGCGCGGCCGTAACGTTCGCTAATAGAAGGGTGGAACCCGTTGCTCCCGCAATGGCCGAGTCATTTAAATACCATAGATAAGAAAATCCGCTGAGCGACGTCTGAACGGAAAACACCGCCGGGTCGCCGAACCCGACGACCTGGTCGTTCGGTTGCGCCGTGATGCGCGGGATCGGCTGCGCGAGGATGTTCTGGCTGGAATTCAGCATGATCCTGCCTTCCGCGCCGTAAGCTCCATCGACCGCAATCTGGTACGTCGTGCCGGCCGTCGCATAGAAAACCACCTTGCTGGTGTAAAAGCCGTCGCTGTCATCGTCACTCGCCACCTCCGTCAGATTCGTCAGTCGATTCCCCGTGTAAACCGCCAGCAAAGTATCGAAACTGCTGCCCGCCGTGGAAAACGTCGCCAAACCGCTCAACAGCGGTGTCCAGGTGAACCAAACCGATTTTCCGCCCGGCACTCCGGCATGCTGTGGTTCGCCCGGTTCGCTCGTCGCGCCCACGTTGCTCATGCTGATCAAATTCAGGAGATTCAAAGCCAGACCCTTCGTTGCAAATTTGTCGCTCGCCGGGAGGACCAGCAAACCATTCAGCGACACCAGCGCCGCTTGACTGGTGATCGCACCGTAGGCATCCGAAACCACCACGGTGTAGCTGCCGCAATCACTGTTGAGCAGGCCCAACACGGAGTACGTGGCATTCGTCGCCCCGTGAATATTCGCGCCGTTCAGCCGCCATTGGTAGCGGATTCCCGGCGGGCCCAAGACCCCGACGACCAGGTTCAGAACCCCTCCCAAATTCAGTATTTGGCTGGCCGGCTGTGCGGTTACCACGGGGGGAGTTGGTAAATAAACATTTACCAACGCGTAACCGGTGTTGTTGGCGACGTCCACATCGTATTCCGCCGCGGAAACGCTGGCCGCATTCGTAAATGAGCCGGCGCTCTGGGCCGAAGCATAAATCTTGATTGTCGCGGCGCTGCCGGCCGCCAAAGTCCCTAAATCCCCGGTGACGTGACCGCTCGCATTCACCACCGTGCCCTGGCTGGTAACTGCAAAAACGTAATTCATCGAGGCAGGCAACCAGTCAGTTATCATCACTCCGCTGGCTGCGTTGGTCCCCGAGTTGGTGACCGTGATCGAATACGCGACCTGGTCCCCAACGGCCACGGAATTTGAGGACACATTGACACTCAATGACAAATCAACCGCATTGGTCGGGGTAAACTCCAAACCATTTGAAAACTCGGAAGTGTTGCCGGCAGGATCCGTGGCGGTGGCAGTCACATAACTGTTCGCCGCAATCGCGGCCGCAAAGGAAACGTAGAGACTCCGCTTGCCATTGGCATCGGTGGTGACGGAAGCCGACCCCAAATAGGCCTTGCCCTCGCCGAACCCGGAAGGACTGACGGTAGGGCTGCCATAAAAATCGACTTGGAACGTGGTGTTCGGCGTGCTGTTTAAATTTCCCCGCACCAACGTGGAACTCCCGGAAGCCGTAATCGAGGTGAGAACTGGATAATTTTGAAGGCCATTGGCGCCGGTGTCGCCATCACCCGGATCATTCGCATCCACTCCGTCGCTTCCCAAATCAATCCCCAGGCCACCGTTCAGAAATATGGAATTACCCCGCACCTGGTTGTTTGTGCCGGCAACGATGGCCACGCCAGGTCCGCCGTTGAAACCGATGATATTGCCTGTTCCGTAACCGTTCCCGCCAATCGTATTCCCTGAGGCAGAGCTGATCTCAACCCCCGCCAAACCATTCCCCAAGGCCACGGCACCCGAACGATCAGTCCCGATAAAGTTGCCTTGGATGACGTTCCCGCCGGTCAAGCCCACCGTAATGCCTGCGCCTTGAAAGCGATTGATGACCAAACCGCGCACCACGCTGTTGCCGCCGGTGAGCTTGAGGCCATTGGCGTTCGTCCCGGCCAGTGCGCCGTCCAATTCAACGACCGGTTGGCCTGCAAACCCGGGCTGGGTGGTTCCATCAATGATCACCGGGCTGGTGATCGCCGGCAGTGCCGACTGAACGCTGATCGTGAACGGGCCGGCACCCGCAATATTGAATGAGATCGTGTTCGTGGTGCTGCCGCCGTTGGCGTCGATGATCGCCTGCCTGAAAGAACCTGCGCCACCATTATTGGTGGTGGTGACCGTGTAGTTTGTGGCCAACGCGGACACCGGTCCCAGCCCCAGACAGATGGCGAGCCCGATGGCAAAGCTTCTCGCAACGCGTAAAATGAATCCGTCCAATCTCATATTTCTGTTATCGCTTCCACTGCTTGACATAGAATCCGACCCGACAGAGTCTTAAATTTCTTTCCACTGTTCACTCGTGCGCTTCAGAAGCAAATGCCAGACCACAGGCGCTTTTTCTCATTCCTAAAATGGGACACTGGGACACTTTCCAACCTCTGGACACTTTTGTCTTGTTTCGAGACAGCTTTGGAACCGCGCTAATCTTTCGACGTGGGCCGCCTCTGCTGTTTATTATTATTGCGAAAGCGCTCCTCTTTGAAATTCACGAAACCACATCTTGGCAATGCTCTTGCTCACGCAATGTGCGCAAGACATGATTATATTTCTTAATTTGTATTTATGCAGGCCGCCTCGTTCCAACGGCCGCGGCGGATTGCGGGCGATGTTCCTGCCGATACTTTGGTTGGCGCTGGGCTTCAACTTTCAAGCGTCCGCTAAAGCGCCCGCCGGCGGCGAAACCAATCAAGCCGGGGTCGTGCTCACGATTGAAGGAACCGTCGAGGTGGCGCGTTCTGGAACCTCTCCGTGGAGCACCGCGAACACCAACCTCGTCCTGGCCTTCGGTGATAGCCTGCGAACGGGGCCGCACAGTCGGGCCACCGTCCGGCTGTCCGACCTCAGCGTCCTGCGTGTGAATGAAAAGACCGTCCTGGAGATTCGCTCGCAAGCCGGCGGGAATGGCTCTCTCCTTGATCTGCAATCCGGCTCGAGTTATTTCTTCAACCGTTCAAAACCATCCAGCCTCCAGTTTCACACGCCATTGATCTCAGGAGCGATTCGTGGCACTGAATTCAATTTGACCGCCGCCGAGGACGGCCTCACCACGGTCACCCTCCTGGAAGGCGAAGTGGCGTTGAACAACGCCCAGGGTGAACTCGTCCTCCAGAGCGGCGAGCAAGGCACGGTTGAACCGGGCCGCGCACCGCAAAAAACCGCCGTGCTCAACGCCATAAACATC
>JAQGOT010000040.1 GCA_028293465.1 Pedosphaera sp.
CATGGCCAGCACCGTCAATAAGGGCAGCAGATATCTGATTGCTTTCATTCGAGTGATCCTTCTTTTTGTAACTTCAGGGTTTAGGCACGAAGAGCGGGGCAGCAACGATGAGTTACAATTGGACCACCGGTTCGTGGAAATCCATGGTTAGAGATATGCCTGATCCGAACGGAATGAACCATAGGGTAGTAACCGTGAAAGACTCAAAAAATGCACCCACGGTGGAGACCCCATTTTTGGGGTTCCCTTTGGAAAGAGGCGGCTCCTCGGCTATCATCACCCAGCCGGACGATGAAACGGGCGCCATTTTGTGTCAGATTCAAAGCGGCAGACCGTTTCTGCTTTGCAAGCCGGAATCGTTTGGCACTATTGATTTGTGGGCATCAGCATCCAACAATTTAATCAGATGAAGGAACGCGTCGGCGGTCCCAAGCGCGCCGCCAAGCCGGTGCTCGAATCTGGCGCCCGCCGCGCCGCCCCGGCCCATCAGGTCATCCTGGGGGTGGACCCTTCCCTGCGCGGCACGGGCTACGGCATCATCCGGCTGGCCAAACCGCACCCGCAAACCCTGGCGCACGGGACCATTTCCAGTCCCGCCGCCTGGGAACATTCGCGCTGTCTGCTGAACATCTCACAAACCTTGCGCGATGTGATCCGGCAGCATCATCCCACGGTTTGCGTGATCGAAGGATTGTTCTTTGCACAGAACCTGCAAACGGCCTTAACCATGGGCGAAGCGCGAGGCGCAGCCCTGGCGGTGATCGCGGAGGCGGGGTTGGAGATTTATGAACTCGCGCCGCGCAAGGTGAAGCAGGCGATTGTCGGTTACGGCGCGGCGCAGAAGCTCGCCGTGGCCAAGATGGTGCAGCGGATGCTGCATTTGAGCGAAATGCCCGCGCCCGATGCAGCCGACGCCTTGGCCCTGGCCTTGACGCATGCGCAGGAGAATGGCCGTTATTCTTTCAACACACCCAAACGCATTTGAGGCGGGCGCAACAAAATGAACGCCGCATCCCTGTTTCTTCATGATTAATTTTCTCCACGGCAAACTGGTTGACGCGTTGCCCACACAGGTCACGGTGGATGTCCATGGCGTGGGTTACGAAGTGCTGATTCCGCTTTCCTCCTTCGACAAACTGCCCCTCCCCGGCAATGACGTGAAGCTCCTGACGCATCTCGCCATCCGCGAGGACGCGCATGTGCTGTACGGGTTCATCACCGGCGCCGAACGGGAAATGTTCCGCTTGCTCATCAACACCGTCAGCGGCATCGGCCCCAAGATCGCCTTGAACGTGCTCAGCGGCATGAGCATCACCGGCTTGCGCGGGGCGGTCTCCAACGGCGACGTCAAAGCGCTCTCCTCGATCAGCGGCGTCGGCAAGAAAACCGCCGAGCGCATCGTGGTGGAGTTGAAGGACAAGATCGGCGCGGCCGGCGCTTGGGAGGCGATGAGCGCGCAACGCAGCCTTTCGCCGGCGGATCAGAAAATCAACGACGCGGTGCTGGCCTTGATGGCGCTGGGTTTCAAACAGGTTGAAGCGCATGATTCCGTGCGCACCTCCCAGGCGGCTTTGGGGCCGGAGGCGAGCGTGGAGGATTTGGTGCGGGCCAGCTTGAAAAAGGGAGCGTGATGCCGCCGGTCACCGCAAAATCATCGGCCGTAGTTGTGCCCCATGCCCCCAAGTGGCACCAACAACTGGCCGGTTGGCTGGTGTTCACCGCGATGAAGCTCGTCACCGCCACGCTGCGGTATCGATGGACCGACCGTTCCGGATATTTCACCGCCGGGAAGCCCGGACCCACCATTTTTTGCATCTGGCACAATCGGCTGGCGTTGAGCATGGTGGTGTACCATCGGTTCGTGAAGCCACGCAGCCGGGGCGCAGGCTTGGGGGCATTGGTGAGCGCGAGCAAGGATGGCGGCTTCATGGCGTGAGTGCTGCAACGCTTCGGCGTGCAACCGGTGCGCGGATCATCAATCCGACGCGGGTCGCAGGCGCTGCGGGAGTTGACCACGTGGGCGAAACGCGGCTACGACCTGGCAATCACGCCCGACGGGCCGCGCGGCCCGCGTTACGTGGTGCAGGAAGGAGTCATTGCGCTGGCCCAACTGACGGAGATGCCCATCGTCCCGGTTTCCTGTCATATGGCTTGGAAAATCCGTTTGCAAAGTTGGGACCAGTTCCAAATTCCGCTCCCGTTTTCACGCTGCGAAATGGTTTTTGAAAAGCCAATCCGCGTACCGCGGGAAACCTCCGAATCGGAACGCGAAGCGCTGCGTCTGAAACTTGAGCAGGTACTGAAAAGCATGGCGAAGGACTGACTCGGCGATCAACCCGATGAAGCTTCTTTATGTCGAGAATCATGGAGTGTTTGCGAAGCAGGTCACGGCCCAGTTTCTGTCCGCGCACGAGGTGGAAATCGTCCCCAGCCTGGCTCTGGCCCGTGAGGCATTCCGGGCAGGCAACTACGATCTGTTGCTGGTGGATTATGATTTGGACGATGGAAAAGGAGACGAGTTCGTGCTGGAGGTGCGCGTTGTTGCGCCAGGGCTGGCGGTGATCGGCGTTTCTTCTCACGAGATGGGTAACCAGGCTCTGCTGGAAGCCGGGGCGAATGCAATCTGCAGCAAAATGGAGTTTAACAACATTCAGAAAGTAATCGAGCGCATCGGATTAACGTTCTGAATTGGTTGTCGACGTCGTTATTTATTTTTCGGAGGAAAATTGGGGCCGTAATGTTCCATCCGCCGCATGGCTGATTTCACATATCCCCTCGTGCCGGAGAAGCCGATCTTGTCGACGAAGGCCAGGCTGTTGGTGATTCCGCACAGCCTTCCCACCTTGGGCCAAACCCATCCAGAATCATATGAGATCTTTTCATGTCCAAAACGAACCAAGCTATGGTTTGACACCTTTCTCGGATGGAATTACCACCGTCGCCAGCGGGGACCGATGTAGATCCGCGGCCCGCCGAAGTAGGGATACGGATAGCCATAGCCATAACCGTAGGGATAGTAGCCATACGGATAAGGACCGGCATAAGGATGCCCGTAGTACGCGGGAGGCCCGTAAGGCGCGGTCGGCTGTGGCCGCTGATTCATGTCAAAATAAATGCTCTGGGGAATACGGTCCTCCGGGCCAAACATATGACCTGTGCCAAAATAGCGCGCTTGCGGAAATTGATTGGTCGCCAGCGGAAACGCCTGGACCTCATAGAAAGGACTGCCAAAGTCGTGGAACGTCCCGTCCGGATCACCAAAAATTTTCAAATGCACCGGGGTGATGCCCAAGTCCCGGCCTTCCGCCCGGATCCGCGCCCCCGGCGGGGAAGCGTCAACCAGAACGTCGTAGGCCATGGTATTATGAGGCCCGCGCTCAACGCCGGGCGGCAGGCTCTGACAACCGACCAGCAGGAGCAAGGCGGCCACACCGGCAAGGAAAATTGATGTTTTCATGCGACCAAATTATCGCATAGGAGCACCTGCTTTTCCAGTGAGCCTGAAAGCGCATGCGGAGGTTGTGGGTTAACCACAATGCCATATAAGAGCTCGTTCATCGGACCTGCAGAAACGAGCGGAGCGCAGGCGTGGATCAAAGGCAGGCGTCTCAAGACGCCATGTTGAGTTCGGAATTCGGAGTGCAGAGGGGAAATGTGAGCAAAAGCTCGCGGTCGATTGACTTATTCTTTCGGCGGAAAAATGGGCCGGTAATGTTCCGCCCGTCGCATGACGGATTTCACGTAGTTCTTCGTGCCGGGAAAGCCGATCTGGTTGATGAAGGCCAGGCTGTTGGTCTTGGCTGAACCTTGCTGCCATTTGAGGACGTTGCTGCGCCCGGCATTGTAATCCGCGAGCGCATACGGCAGCGGGTTGTCGGTCCGGGAGTAACGCTTCAAGAGCCGGTGCAGATACCAAGAACCGGCGAGGGTGTTGGTGCCGGGGTGGAAGAGGTTCGCCGGTTTGAAGCCGGACACACGCTCCGCGTGAGCCCACTCCCCCGCCGCCCCCTCGCGGATTTGCATCAAACCGATCTCCCCGGCCCGGCCGCGCCGATCCGCATTGAACCGGCTCTCCCGCCACACCACCGCCTTGACCAGCGCCGGCTCAACGCCATAAAACCGGGCGGCGGCCAGAATGGGCGTATCCTGGCTGTGATCGCGCCACTCATGCCAGCCCCAATAGCCGCCCGCCCCGGTCAGGAGCAGGAGTAACATCAAAAAAAGGAGCCGTTTCACGCGATGTTTATAGCCGATTGTGAACGGAATGACCAATGCCCAATGAACAAGGCCCAAAAAATTGCCCGCTCGACGGGTATCAGGTTGGGCCTTTGTCATTCTGCACTCCCCCGCCCTTTGCCATTTTACTTTTTTCGTTTTGCTCTTAACTTCAATCCATGATTGCTCGTGTCACCTTGGAAATTGCGCTCCGGAAGGAGTTCGATTACCTCATTCCGTCGGAACTGGCGGAACAAGTGGACGTGGGCAGCCGCGTGCAAGTCCCGTTTGGCCCGCGCAAGGTGCTGGGTTGTGTGACGGCGGTGGCCGAGGAGTCCGATCGCACCAATCTGCGCTCCATTTTGAAGGTGATCGGGGCGCAAACCCTGGTGACCCCGAAGATTTTGAAGCTGGCGCGGTGGATCGGGGAATATTACTGCTGTCCGCCGGAGATTGCGCTCAAGAGCGTCCTGCCTGAGGCGGTGCGCAAGGAACAGGCCGGTTGGCGCGAGCGGCTCTACGTGCGCGTGTTGCCGTTGACGGGGGAGGTTCCCAAGCTGCCCAAGCGCCAGCACGAAGTCTGGAACATTATCTCGGAGCGGCGTGAAATGCCGTTGCAGGAGTTGGTCGCGCTGGCCGAAACGACCGGCGCGACGGTACGACATCTGGAGGACAAAGGGCTCATCGCGATCACCACGGAAATCTCCGAGCGTGACCCGTATGCACGCGAGCAGATCCTGCCCACCCAACCCCTGGTGTTGGACCCGCAGCAAACCCGTGCGCTGGCTAAAATTATAACGGTGATGGACAGGCCGGCGTCAAAGCCTCCCACTTTGAATTCCGAATCCGCGATTTCCAGCGCCAAGTTGGAACTGCCGCTGCTCGAGCCCCAACTCCCGGACATCAAAGTCCCGGCCCCGGAACTGAAATCGGTTTTTCTCCTGCACGGCGTGACCGGCAGCGGCAAGACCGAGATTTATTTGCAGGCCATTGCCCACGCGCTGGAGCAAGGCAAGGGGGCGATCGTCCTCGTGCCGGAAATCTCCCTCACCCCGCAAACCGTGGAACGCTTCAAGGCGCGTTTCAGTTCCGGTCCGCTGCAAACGCTTGTGGCGGTGTTGCACAGCCATCTTTCCGCCGGTGAGCGGCACGATGAATGGCACAAAATCCGCCAGGGCCGCGCGCGCATTGTCATCGGCGCGCGCTCGGCGATTTTTGCGCCCGTGGATCCGCTGGGCCTGATCATCGTGGACGAGGAACACGAGCACACCTACAAGCAGGAGGAATCGCCGCGTTACCACGCCCGCGACGTCGCCATCGTGCGCGGCCAGATGGAAGGAGCCGTCGTGGTGCTTGGCTCGGCCACGCCGTCCATGGAAAGCTTTTATAATTGCGGCCGCGGCAAATACACCCTGCTTGAAATGTTGGAACGGGTGGACAACAAGAAAATGCCGATCGTCCGGGTCATCGACATGCGGCAGGCCATGCGCCGGGGCAAAACCATCCCGATTTTTTCGCCGCAACTGAAGGAAGCCATCACCCAGCGGCTGGAGCGCAAAGAGCAGACGATCCTCTTTCTCAACCGCCGGGGCTTCTCCACTTCGCTGCAATGCCCGTTGTGCGGTTTCGTGGCGGAATGTCCGAATTGCAGCGTGTCGCTCACGTATCATCGCAAGGCGCAAACCCTCTGCTGCCATGTGTGCGGCCATACGGCACCGGTGCCGTCGCTCTGCCCCAACGAAAAATGTAAGAACCCGCAGATTCGTTATGCCGGACTGGGCACCGAACGGGTCGAGGACGCGCTGGTCAAATTGTTTCCCGAGGCGCGAATCAAGCGCATGGACTCGGACGCGCTGAAGCGGAAGGATGATTTTCGCCGCATCTTGGGCGATTTCCGGGTGGGCAAAATTGATATTCTGCTTGGCACGCAGATGATCGCGAAGGGCCTGCATTTCCCAAACGTCACGCTGGTCGGGATTATCTACGCGGATTTGGCCTTGCACATGCCGGACTTTCGCGCCGCGGAACGCACCTTTCAATTGTTGACGCAGGTGTCGGGTCGCGCGGGCCGCGGCGATGTCGAAGGCGAGGTTTTCGTGCAGGCCTTCACACCGTTTCATCCCGCCATCCAATACGCCCGTCGGCATGATTTCGGCGGCTTCTACGAGCAAGAAATCGAATTTCGAGAACAGCTTAAATACCCGCCCTTAAGCCGGGTCGCGATGCTCACCTTGAAGGGCCGCAACGAGGAGAAAGTAAAGTTGTCCGCGGATCATTTGCGGCGGGAATTGGAGAAGGGCCTGGCTGGCTTGAAGGATTTGATCATCGCCGGTCCCGCACCAGCACCGCTGGCGCGCGCAGAATCCCTTTATCGTTACCAGATCATGTTGCGCGCCCGGCAGATGACCGCCGTCAGCCAATGCTTGTCGATTCTGACCCAGGCAATCTCGCTGGCGGAGGATGTGACGCTGTCCGTGGATATTGATCCGGTGGATTTGTCCTGACCATCAAAGGACGAAGGGCACATCACACTTATCCCACAAACGCGCATCCGCGATGCCGGGGATGGAATTGTAAAACTTGAGCAGGCGTTGGTTCATGCGGAACATCTCATCTGCGCTGAACCGGGGCGGTTCGGAGATGAAGGTGGGGTCCTCCGGCAATTCGAGAATCGGTCCGGAGGAGTGGAGCATCCTGTTCGGAGCAATTACCTGGTTCCTCGGAGGATGGTTTCATAGAGCTTGGAGTTGCCATATAAGTCCCTCACGGCTTTGCCGCCGCCGCCTTGATGATTTCCGCGACCAACTCGTCGCTCGTCCATTTGTTCTCCGGGATGATCTTCTGTACGCGGCCCTGGGCGTCCACCACCACCGTGCGCAGGTTATGCGTGATGCTGCCCCCCTCGTGCCAGAACGTTTCCCCCACCTGATCGGCGATGGCCGTCACCTCAAGCAAATCGCCGGTGACGAAGCTCCAGTATTTAGGATCGTATTTGTATCTCTCGGCGTAGGTCTTGAGCGCGTCCGGGCTGTCGAGTTCGGTGTCGAAGGAAATTTCGAGCAAATGCCAGTTCTTCGGCCCATCGGGCATCGCCAGCAACTTCTTCCGGGCTCCATCGAAATTGTTCGACACCAGCGGGCAGAACGTCGGGTAAGGGCAGCGGGTGAAGAAGAAAGTGAAGGCCAGCGCCTGGCCCTTGAATTGACGGGTGCTGATGGCTTGGCCCAGTTGATTGGTGAAATGATAATCGGGCAACAGCTCGCCCACCTTCAACGGGTCCACATCCCGCGTCACCCGAAAGGCCGGACGCGAAGGCAATTCCTCGGCGCGCGGCACGTTGAGCTTTTTGAGCTGGTCGATCCACGCATCATCGCCCGCGATGATCATCCGGAAGGAAACCGCATCGCCCGACTGCAAGCCCCGCAATTCGTTGGTATCCCGGACATCGAAAGGCATGGTCATGGCC
>JAQGOT010000054.1 GCA_028293465.1 Pedosphaera sp.
TACTTGTCGAGGCGTTGGGTGATGCCTTCCGCCAACCCCGGCTCGAAATCGAGCAGCAACTCGTTTGGTAGGCAGAAAATGTTCAAGTCGCTTTGCAACTTGCCCTTGGCGGTGACCAGGGCGGCATAGACACCTTCACCCACGCGCAAATCCTTGACGTTGTTCGTGACCTGTCCGTGGAGCAACCGGACCCGATCCGCGCCCGTCAGGCACAGCCGCCCGCGCGAGCTCAGGTCGATCACCCCGGCGGCGGTCGTCAGCGCGGCATGCTCCGCCAGCGGATCGCCATAGTGATCCACCATCTCGCCGCCGTTCACCTCCGTGAACCGGCCGTTCAATCCCTCATGCAACTCATGCAACGCCATTGCTTCCATGCTGAGTAATGTACAGGTCGAACCTGTTTTACGCACAATGAATTTTTCGGACTCCCGCCGACAGTTCCTCACGAAAGGCGTATTACCCAATTCTCTTTTCCGTATCGGGATCGAAGAAATGGGCGTGACGCATATCCAAAACGAGCAAGACCTTCTCCTTTGCCGCCGCTCGATAACCCGGTTGCATCCGCGCTGTTAAAGAATGTGCGCCACTGGCCGCATAGAGATACGTTTCCGCACCAAGCGGCTCCACCAACTCAGCAACCGCTTCGATCGTGCAGGCATCCGTTGCCTCGCGCAGTTGGAGCCTCTCGGCGATGTGCTCCGGTCGGATGCCTAAAACGATGTGCCGCCCGATAAAGTCTCCGAGTCGCGCCGCCATCTCAGCCTCCACCCGCACGGCAAAACTCTTGGCGTCCCCGCTCTGTCCCGGTTGTTCGTGAAAGAAAAGCCCGCCGTCACGTCGCTCGAGCATACCGCGAAACAGATTCATCGCCGGCGAACCGATGAACCCCGCCACGAACAGGTTGGCCGGTTGATGATAAACCTCCATCGGCAGAGCCACTTGTTGGATGATCCCGTCCTTCATGACCGCAATCCGGTCGCCCATGGTCATGGCTTCGCTTTGGTCGTGTGTGACAAACAGCATGGTCGAGGCGAGCTGCGTATGGAGCTTGGAAATCTCCCGGCGCATCTGCGCGCGCATGGGGGCGTCCAGGTTGGAAAGCGGTTCGTCGAAGAGAAACACCTTCGGCTTGCGCACGATGGCCCGGCCCACGGCCACGCGCTGACGTTGCCCGCCGGAGAGCTCCTTCGGCTTGCGGTTCAGGCAATCGGCCAAGTCAAGCGTTGCCGCCGCCTCACGCACCCGCTGCTCGATCTCCGTCCGGGCGATGTTCCGCAGCTTCAGGCCGAACGCCATGTTCTCGTAAACGCTCATGTGCGGATACAGCGCGTAATTCTGGAACACCATCGCGATATCGCGGTCCTTGGGCTCCACCTTGTTCACCACCCGCCCGTCGATGGAAATGGTGCCCTCGCTAACCTCGTCCAGTCCGGCGATCATCCGCAGCGTGCTCGACTTGCCGCAACCGGAAGGCCCGACCAATACAAGAAACTCCTTGTCTTCAACAACCAGGTTGGCGCGGTTGACGGCGCGGATGATTTCTCCGGCCGGGCCTTTGAAGATTTTTGTCAGGTTCTCGATGACCACACGTGCCATGCCCGCATTTTTAAATGGCGCATGATCAAAGTCGAGTACGCAATAATCGCCGGTACCGCGAGCGGTTGCCGCCGGCATGACCACTGAACACACTTCACAATCCCGTTGACGATACGGGCAGATTGCTCGCACACTCAACGGAATGTCAGTCGCCGCTGAAAGCCGTGGCGCTGACGCTGGCTGACCGTTATTGAAATCTGAAATGTTAACATGAATCTCGACGCTCTTTATTCCGAACTCACTTTAAAGAACAGTTCCAAACTCGTATTGCTGGTGCTCGACGGCCTGGGCGACATCGCCACGAAAGAACAAGGCTACCTGACTCCGCTCGAAGCCGCTGTCACGCCCAATCTCGATGCGCTCGCGCGCAACGCCGCCCAGGGCCGCATGATTCCCGTTGCCCCTGGCATCACCCCCGGCAGCGGTCCCGGACACCTTGCCTTGTTTGGTTACGACCCGCTCGAATTCCAAGTCGGCCGCGGCGTGATTGAAGCGCTCGGTCTCGGTTTGGAACTTAAGGCCGGTGATGTCGCCGCGCGCGCCAACTTCTGCACGCTGGATGCCAAAGGCATCGTGACCGACCGCCGCGCCGGCCGCATCGACACCAAGGTGTGCGAAGAGTTGTGCGCCTTGCTCTCAAGCAAGATCAAGAAGATTGGCACCACGGAAGTCATCATCCGGCCCGGCAAAGGCCATCGGTTCGTCGTGGTATTCCGCGGCAGCGGCTTGGAAGGGCCGTTGACCGACGCCGATCCGCATCATGAAGGTGCGCCCATCCCCACTGTCGCCCCGGTGAACAAGAAATCGGCAAAGGCCAAAAAAGCGGCGCTCCTCATCAAGGAATTTTACAAGCAAGCCCTGCCCTTGATTGCGAAACGCAAACCGGCCAACGGCTTTCTGATGCGCGGCATTGCGCATCAGCCGAACATTCCGACGTTCCAGGAACGCTACCAGCTCAAGCCCGCGTGCATCGCCGTTTATCCGATGTACAAAGGCTTGGCGCAATTGGTCGGGATGGAAAAGCTCGAAGGTCCGCAGACCATCGCCGAACAATTCGAGCGCTACCTCGTCGAGCATGACAACTACGATTACTTCTTCATCCATTACAAATACACCGACATGTATGGTGAGGATGGCAACTTTGCCGCGAAGAAAAAAGCGATCGAAGAACTCGACGCCGCGCTGCCGATCTTGTTGAAGAAGCAGCCCGAGGTGCTCGCCATCACCGGCGATCATTCCACTCCGTGCCCGATGAAAGGCCACTCCTGGCATCCGCAACCGGTGCTGCTGACGTCGCCGCGTTCCGGTTGGGACAAGCTGCAACGCTTCACTGAAACCGGCGCCAACACCGGTTCACTCGGCGTGCTCGAAGCAAAATATTTGATCCGTCTCATGCAGGCGAACGCGTTGATGTTTGATAAATTTGGCGCGTGAAAAATTTCTGATGCGATCAGCCAAATTCATTTTGTTGAAAAAAAAGATTGCACAGAGTTCAAAAAAATACTTCCTTGTATGGAAATAAAACTGGTCAAGAGTAAATTTTGCAGGCTTAATCAATTTCAGTGAATCCAAAAACCCAACTGATCGGAGGTGAGGTTCGTGGCCGCTAAGAAAAAAGCTAAGAAAGCAACTAAGAAGAAGAAGTAGTCAACTCTCAGAAGTACCAGGATGGAAAGCTTGGTCCGTGCGACAGGTTTTCCATCCTGGTTTTCTAACATCTCCCCCATCTTCCCCCGCCCTCATGGCCACATTGGTTTTTGACATCGAGACCTCCGCCCTGCCGCTGGAAAACTTTGACGAAGCGCAGCAGGAATATTTGCTTCGGGATGCCGAAAAGATCCCCGATGAAGCCGCGCGCGAGGTTCGCCGCGCCGAAATCCTTCGGCAATTCAGCCTTTGGCCCTTTACCGCGCAGGTCGTGTGCATCGCCATGCTCAACTCGGACACAGCCCGCGGCCAGGTGCTGTTCACGGCGGAGGATTACGAGGAGGAGACCGATGCGCCGGAAGCCGGCCCGGTGGAATTCGTTCCGTGCGTGGATGAGGTGGAAATGCTCACCGCGTTCTGGGATGTGGCCCAGCACTACGATACGATCGTCACCTTTAATGGCCGGGGATTCGATGTGCCATTCCTCTATTTACGTTCCGCCCTGTTGAATGTCCCCGTCAGCCGCAAGAACTGGCTCGGTTACCGGTATCAGACCGAGCCGCACTGTGACCTCGCGGAACAATTCACTTTTTATAATGTCAGCGGCCGCGAAGGCGCAGCCCGTCGTTTCAATCTCGATTTTTACTGCAAGGCCTTTGGCATCGAGTCCCCGAAAAGCCATGGCGTGACCGGGATGGAAGTGAATAATCTCATGGCCGAGGGCCGCCACCGGGAAATCGCGGAGTACTGCCTGCGCGACGTGCAAGCCACGGTGCTGCTTTACCAGGTCTGGAAAGAACGATTGGCGGGCATCAAGTAGGTTTCACCTCTGCCAGCCTTCGCCTTCAACCCATGGATTCATCCTCGGCCGCCCTCATTTGCTTTGCCGTCAAGGAAGAGGCCAAATTCTTTGTGCCTTCGCTGGTCCCAAGCGTCGGCAGTGCGTTGATCACAGGCATGGGGCGAAAGAATGCCGCCGAGGGCATTCGCAAGGCGCTGGCCAAGAGTCGTCCCACCATGGTCATCACGGCCGGCTTCGCCGGAGGATTGAATCCGAAGCTCGCGTTCGGGACCGTTGTCTTCGAGGCGGATTCGGAAACCGGCCTGACTGACGGGTTGTTGAAGGCAGGCGCGGTGCCTGTTCGCTTCCACTGCGCGGATCGTGTGGCAGTCACCGTCGCTGAAAAGCAGAGTCTCTGGCAATCGACGCAAGCCGACGTCGTGGAAATGGAATCTTCGGTGATCCGGTCCATCTGTCGCGAACACGCAATTCCGAGCGCGACCGTGCGCGTGATTTCTGATGCTGCGAATGAGGATCTCCCGCTGGATTTCAATACGCTGATGACCCCCGATGACCGGATCAATTACGCGAAGCTGGCGTGGACCGTGGCGGTTGGGCCGCAGAAAATCCCGGCCTTGATCCGCTTCCAAAAGCTGACGATGATCGCCGCCCGCAAACTGGCGGAGGCGCTGCACCTGTCATTGGGCAGTCGGCGGGATTGAAGCAGCGGTCGGTGGCAGCGGCGGCTTTGGCTCCTCTTTCTTCTCGCTGTACGTGATCAACCCCGCCCCCAACATGATCAACAAGACCCCGCCCCAACGGATCAGCGGCACGTTCTCATGCAGGATGAACTTCGCGGCGATGGTGGTGAACACAAAGCCGAGCGCCGTCAGCGGCCAGATAAAGCTTACCTCACCGCCCTTGGACATCAGCACCAGCAGCGTGCCGAAGAAGACCGCCTCGAAGAAAACGCCCAGTAAAATATTGGGGTTGGTCACTCCGCTTTTGATGACGCGCAGCACTTCCGCCGCGTTGATTTTTTGGACTTCGCCCACCTGCTTCAGTCCCTTGTTGAGGTACACCACACCCACCGCCTCAAACAGGAGGCCGATTAACAAAAGGATCAGCAGCTTGGTCATGTTATAAATCCTGGTAACGGATGAGTTGAATGCCCAGTTGCTGGACGAGCCCCTTTACCCGCGGGCTGATCAGCGCATCGAACTCGTTCTTAAATTCATCCAGCGACGGGTGAGAGTAAAGCTCCGAATCACCCGGCGGCAGTTCCGGCAGCAGCCGCGCAATGTAATCCTCGTCCACCCGCGCATTTTGCAGCAGCCCGAAGACCTGCCGCGTGTGGCGAATGCCCAGACGCTGCAACCGGGGTCGCGCGCGCCTGGAGAGGCAAAGATAAATGAACGCGTGGCTCGCCCGGTAAAGCCACTGACCCGAAGCCAGGCGGGTGCTCAGCCAAAAGGGATCGCGCGTGAGCCGCAATTGGCGGATGCCGAGTGCCGCCGCCTCTGCGATGAGGATTTTAAAAACGGTGGGGTGCAGGTGCATGTGGAGGTGACCGTTCACGTGATCCAGGGTGAGCCCCGTGGCTTGAAACCGCTGGAACTGTGCCCGGATTTCCTCGCGCAATTGCGAATGCAGACTCGGGCGGCTGAAGTAGCGGAAGCCCACGGTCGCCGGACGGTCATCAAATTCGCCGTTGGCATTCACCAGGCCGGGAATTTTACCAGGCGGCAGGGCGGAGCGGCCACAAAGCAGTGAGAGATGCAAACCGACGCCCAGGCGGGGATTTTCCCGGGCGAGCGCCACGGCTTCGTCCATCGCCGGCTCGTTCACCATCAGGCTGGCGGTGGTGAGAATCCCTTCGTTATGGGCGCGAACCACCGCCTTGTTGATCGTGTGCGAACGGCCGAAATCATCCGCATCGACGATTAAACGCCGTGCGGGTTCAAGGCGTCCCATAGTTTGGCGTGAGCGCGCCGGAAGCCACCCGCAGGCTGGTGCGGAGGATGAGGAGGATTTTCTGGCCCTTGTTCAGGCGCGTCGGTTTGGGGCCGAAAACATCGAACTGCTGCCGTTCCAATTTGCGCAACAGCTTCCAGTAAACCGAGCCCATCAATTCGGCCGCCACCATCGAGCGGCGATCCACCCCGGGCAGCGTGACGCGGGCCTGTTGATAAAAATGGCGAGCGCGTTGGGCCACACTTTCAGCCAGGGCGTGAAAACGTTCCGAGTACTCGAACCGCAGAATTTCCTCCGGCGACACCTGGAACCGCTCCAGTTCCGAAAGCGGCAGGTAAATCCGGCCCCGCTCGGCATCGGAGCGGACATCACGCAGGATGTTTGTCAGTTGCAGCGCCTTGCCCAGATGAATGGCATATTCGCGGCAGGCCGGATCCCGGTAGCCGAAGATTTCAATGCTCAACAAACCGACCACCGACGCGACGCGATAACAATATTTTTCCAGCTCCTCGTAGTTGGCGTAGCGTTTGATGTCGAGGTCCATCTCGACGCCCTTGAGGAGTTCATCGAACAAATCGAACGGGAGCCGGTGTTGCTGGATGAAGGGCTGAAGTTCGCGATTGACGGGGAATTGCGGCGGTTCGGCCGTGCACGCCCGGCGGATATCCGCCCGCCAACCGGCCAACTGTTCCCGGCGTTTGGCGACCGGCACGGACTCTTCATCCGCCACGTCATCCACCTCGCGACAGAACGCGTAAAGCGCGGACATGCCGTCCCGCTTGGCTTTGGGCAACAGAACGAAAGCCAAAGCCAGATTCGACGCGCTTTTTCGGGTGATCGTCCTGCTGTCTTGCATCAAATCAGAGTCCTTGCGGCGGTGTATTCCGGTCCCGAACCGGCGGCAAACCGCGGGTTTCGGCCAAAGTCGGATTAAGCTGTCGGCGCGCCCTCCGTGGACGCCGCCACTTTTTACGCGCATCACCATTGCCATTTTGGGTGGCGGCCACCGGGGCTGCCTTGTCCGAATGTTGGTAGCGATACTTGCGCTGGCGCGGTTTTTTCCGGAAGCAGGCGGCCCAGATAAAGACCACCAAAACGATCGCCACCAATGCGCCTAAAATAATCAGCCCATTGCTCGCGGCTTCCGACAGAGTAAAGGCCGACCACTTCACGAGGTTCCATCCTTCCCTGGAGCGGAGGGCAATTCCTCATCCGTATCGCTCCCCGCATTAATATTCAGGCGTTGCATCCGGTAGCGCAAGGCGTGACGGCTGATTTTTAGCCGCTCCGCGGTCCGGGTCAGGCTGAAATGATTTTGCTCGAGCACGGTGGTGACCAGTTCCTTTTCAAAGTTGGCCATCATCTCATCCAGCGATTCCACGCCGATGGCTTTGTTGGGGGCCGTGGCCTTGCGCAAGCCGGTCTCAAACTGAAAATCCGGGAGGCTGGCCGCTTGGATTTCGGCGGTGTTTTCGAGGATCAAGCCCCGCTCGATGACATTGCGCAGTTCCCGCACGTTCCCCGGCCAATGGTGGGACAGCAATTTCTGATGCGCCGCCCGGGAGAACCGTTTCGCCGGCCGTTTCATCAACCGCCCGAAGTGTTGCAGAAAATGTTCCGCCAGCAGCAGCACGTCCTGCTCGCGTTCACGCAGCGGGGGCAGCCGGAATTGCACCACGTTCAAGCGATGGAACAGGTCTTCGCGAAACTCGTTCTGCTGGATCGCGTCGATAATGTTGCGGTTGGTGGCGGCAATAAACCGGACATCCACCCGCAGCTCATGGGTGCCTCCGACCCGGGTGAACGTGCCGTCCTCTAGGAACCGGAGCAGCTTGGCCTGGAGCGGGCGGCTCATGTCCGCGATTTCATCCAGGAAAATCGAGCCGCCATCCGCCTCCTCCACCCGGCCCGCCTTTTGTTTCAGCGCGCCCGTGAAAGCCCCTTTTTCGTGGCCGAACAGCTCGCTTTCCAACAGGGTTTCCGGGATGGCGGCGCAGTTGATGCGGACGTAGGTGGCGTTTCGACGCTCGCTCAGGCAGTGCAACGACCCGGCGACGAGTTCCTTGCCCGTGCCGCTTTCCCCCAGGATGAGCACCCGGGCATCAGTGGGTGCCACGGTCTCGATCATTTGCCGGAGTTCGCGCACGCACTTGGACTCGCCCACGATTTGTGCCAGTTGGTAAGTCTCATTGGCGCGGGCGCGCAGGGCGGCGTTCTGATGCAGGAGCCGATGGCGCTCGGCGCAGCGCGACACCGCGTGCAGCAATTCCTCGGGGGCGAACGGTTTGGCCAGGTAATCGAAGGCGCCCGCCTTGATGGCCTCAACCGCGAGCTTGGGCGTGGCGTAAGCCGTGATCATCAGGATGGGCAGATCCACCCAGCGGGTATGCACCTTGGCAATCAGTTCGTAACCGCTCATGCCGCCCAGCCTGGCATCGGTGATGACCATGAGAAACTCCTCCTGCCCAAGGACCGTCAAGGCTTCCTCGGCGGATTCCACCGCCTGCACCTTGTAGCCTTCGTCGGCGAGCACCGTCTTCAACGAAAGACGCATGTTCTTTTCGTCATCCACGACGAGGACGGTTGGCAGGGCATTGCTCATGGTGCTTTATTTCACAAATGTTCTCGACGGAAACAATAAAATGAAGCGGGCGCCCTTTCCAAGCTTTGATTCGACATTGAGCGTGCCGCCATACAATTCGACGTTGTGCTTGACGATGGCGAGGCCGAGGCCGGTGCCCTTGGCCTTGCTGGTGAAATAGGCGTCGAAAATCCGACTAAGCTTGTCGGTCGGGATGCCCGGGCCGTCGTCCGCGATGATGATTTCCGCGGCATTACCCCGGTGCGCCCGGGCGCTGATATTGATGTGGCCGTTGCCGTTAAGCGCTTCGCGGGCA
>JAQGOT010000109.1 GCA_028293465.1 Pedosphaera sp.
GCGGGAGGTCATCGAATTGTATCAATATGTGGCCGAGGAGAAGAAAATCACGGTGACCACGGATTTTTCTGAACCGTGCGAGGGTTTGGTTGATCCAATCCGGATGCGACAGGTCTTTGCCAATCTGCTCGACAACGCCATCAAGTACACGGGCGAAGGCGGCACCGTCACCGTGCAAGTCCGGCGCGAGAATTCGCACCTGGTGGTTCGCTTCCGCGATACCGGCATGGGCATCCCCGCCGAGGAACAGGAGCGGATCTGGGATCGCTTGTATCGGGGCGACAAGAGCCGTTCGCAACGGGGCCTGGGCCTGGGCCTGAGCCTGGTACGGGCCATCGTGCATGCGCACCAAGGCCGGGTGCAGGTGGTAAGCCAACCGGACGAAGGCTCGGAGTTTACGGTGTTCGTTCCCGTGAATGATTTTGCGGGCAAACCGGCGTGACTTCGCGCCACTCCCGGCCCGCAGAACCACTTGCAATTTAATGGACTCTTGGTCAATATAGTGGAAATACGTCAGGAGCTTGCCGGCGTCTCCGGTTCTCTCCGTTGGTTTGTTGTTCTCCAAAGCGGTCGTTCAACTTGATGTCCGGTTAAGAAATCTAAATTCAACACTATGTTAAAAACCATCGTCTCCACCCTGAGCTTGGGCCTCGTGCTGCTGCTCCCTTCCGCCCGCGCGGCCGAGAGCATCACGGACCTGAAGGTCGACATCGCCTACAAAAAATTCACGCTCAAGAACGGGCTGACGGTCATTGTGCACGAGGATCACAAAGCGCCCATCGTGGCGGTCAACGTCTGGTATCATGTCGGCTCCAAGAATGAGAAACCGGGCAAGACCGGTTTCGCCCATCTGTTCGAGCATTTGATGTTCAACGGGAGCGAGCATTTCAACGACGACTATTTCCAGGCGATGGAACGGATCGGGGCCACCGATTTGAACGGCACCACGAGCGAGGACCGCACGGATTATTTTCAGAACGTGCCCAAGAGCGCGGTGGACGTGGCCTTGTGGATGGAATCGGACCGCATGGGCCATCTGCTCGGCACCCTCGACCAGGCGAAGCTCGATGAGCAGCGGGGCGTGGTGCAAAACGAAAAGCGCCAGGGTGAAAACCAGCCTTACGGCGTGACGCGCGAGTTGATCACCAAAGGCACCGCTCCAGTGGGACATCCTTACTCCTGGACGGTGATCGGCTCGATGGAGGACCTGAATGCCGCTTCGCTCGACGATGTTAAGACCTGGTTCAAGACCTATTATGGCGCGGCGAATGCCGTCCTGGTCATCGCGGGTGATATTGATGCCGAGACCGCGTTGAAAAAGGCCGAACTGTATTTCGGTGACATTCCCGCCGGCCCGCCCGTCGCCAAATACGACCGCTGGGTTCCCAAGATCCCCGGCATCCGCCGTCAGACGGTGTCCGACCGCGTGCCCCAGGCTCGTCTGTATAAGATCTGGAACATTCCACCCTACGGCGAAGCCGACACCAGCTACCTCGACCTGGCCAGCGACGTGCTCTCCTCCGGCAAGACCTCGCGGCTCTACAAACGCCTCGTGTATGACGAACAAATCGCGACCGATGTGTCCGCCTACGTGGACCCCAGTGAAATCAGCGGGCATTTTGGCATCGTGGCCACGGCCCGCCCCGGCGTTGATCTGGCTAAAATTGAAAAGGCCATTGACGAAGAAGTGGCGCGGTTTCTGGCCCATGGACCGACCGCGAAGGAATTGGCGCGCGTGAAGGTTGCGAACATCGCCGGCTTCGTGCGCGGGATTGAGCGCATCGGCGGCTTTGGCGGCAAGTCCGACATTCTCGCCATGAACGAGGTCTTCCACGGCAGCCCGGATTTCTATCAGACCACGTTGAATTATGTCCGCAACGCCACGGCCCAAGATGTGCAAAGCGCCGCCAAACGCTGGCTTACGGATGACGTTTACATTTTGGAGGTTCATCCCTACCCGAAATTCCAGCCCTCCACCGAGTCGGCGGACCGCACCAAGCTCCCCACCCCGAGCGCAGCGCCCGAAGTGAAATTCCCCGCCTTCCAGCGCACGACCCTGGCCAACGGCCTGAAAGTCGTGCTGGCTGAGCGCCATTCCACGCCGGTGGTGAACTTCAACCTGTTGGTTGATGCCGGGTTTGCCTCCGACCAATCCGCCACGCCCGGCACGGCGCGCCTGGCGATGGGCATGTTGGATGAAGGCACCACCAAACGGAGCGCGTTGGAAATCAGCGATGAACTCGCTTCCTTGGGTGCGAGTATCAGCACCGGCTCAGACCTGGATAGTTCAAGCGTCTCGCTCTCGACCCTCACCCCGGTGCTCGACCCCGCGTTGAACCTGTATGCGGATGTCATCCTGAATCCCTCGTTCCCCGAAGCGGATTTCAAGCGGCTGCAACAGCAGCATTTGTCCGGCATCCAACGGGAGAAAACCGAGCCGATGAGCATGGCCTTGCGCATTTTCCCGGCCATACTCTACGGCAAGGACCACGCCTACGGCACTCCCATGACCGGTTCCGGCACCGAGGAATCGGTGACGAAACTTTGCCGGGACGACATGGTGAAATTCCATCAAACCTGGTTCAAGCCCAACCACGCCACCCTGATCATCGTGGGCGACACCACGTTGAAGGAGATCACCCCCAAGCTGGAAAAATTGTTTGGCGCCTGGAAGAGCGGCGAGGTTCCGACCAAGAACATCGCCTCGGTCACCCCGCCAGCCAAATCGGTGGTTTATCTCATCGACCGACCGGGCGCGATTCAATCGATCGTGTTCGCCGGCGAGTCAGCCCCGCCGAAAAACAACCCCGATGAAATCGCCATCGAAACCGTGAACAGCATTCTGGGTGGCACGTTCACCTCACGCATCAACATGAACCTGCGCGAGGACAAGCATTGGAGTTACGGCGCCCGCAGCTCGATGTCGGCCGCGCGCGGACAGCGGCCCTTCATCGCCTATGCGCCCGTCCAGACGGACAAGACCAAGGAATCGATGGTTGAAATGGACAAGGAATTGCGCGGGATTCTCGGGTCGCGCCCCATCACCGCGGAAGAGTTGAGCAAGGCGCAAAAGAATCAGACCCTCAAGCTGCCCGGCACCTGGGAAACCAATGACCGCGTCGGTGGCTCCATCAGCGAGATCGTCCGCTTCGGCTTGCCCGAGGATTATTTCGCCACCTACTCCGGCAAAGTCCAGGCGCTTTCCGTGGAGGAATTGGCCAAAACCGCCAAGGCCATCGTCCATCCCGACCAACTGGTTTGGATCGTCGTGGGTGATCGTTCCAAGATTGAATCGGGCATCCGTGATCTCGGCTGGGGCGAAATCCAACTGCTTGATCCCGACGGCAAGCCCATGAAGTAATCAGGGCTGGTGGCGGGGGATGCTGAGCATCCCCCGCCATGTCCAACCTCTGCACCCACATCAGGGATTATCCATTTTCGGACTCTGGTCTGAATCAGGCGAAGGCTTCTCCGGGTGATGTGGGTTTTCCTGACCCGGACTCACCGGCACCGGCACGATGAGGATTTCCCGGCGCACGGGCTGCTCCGCTTGCCCACCGAAAGCGGGGTTGCTCATGGAAGGCAGATTGTTCCCCGAGAAACCGGTGGAAGCCTGAAGGCGGGTCCGGTCCGCATTCAGGATCAGGTTTTGTCGATCGGCCGACGGAGTGAACGCGCTCAGCGGCACCGCCAGGTCGGAGCCGGTCCCACGGTTGCGGCCCGCTTTGGCGAGCACCACATAAGCCACGCGGCCAGTCTTCAGATCGAAAACCACATCCCGGATTTTGCCGAGAGTTTGGTTTTGCGGATTCTTGACCGTCATGCCGAGCAGGTGACTCGCCCGGTTCACCGGCGTTGGGACCTGGTTCGGATCATTCTGGGCGGCGGCGCTGCTGCTGTTGTTCGTTCCAAGCTCGCTGGCATCCGGCGTTGCGTCCGTGGTATCGGAATCGATGCTCGGATGGCCGGGAGGCAAGGCTGGGTGCGGCTCGATCGTGATGCCTCCCCCCTGCCTTGGCGTTGGTTGAACAGTCGAATCAGATTGGCTGTCAGAATCCTGCGCCCGCAACCGGCTCGGGATGGCAAGGCACAATGCGGCCACGATCAGGACGATAGATTGAGATAATTTGTCTTTCATACTGCTCCTTTGATGTTGTTCGCTTGAACCGCTAAACCGCTCCCAGATACGAAAGCCGGTTAAAACTCCCAGATAATAACGCACTCAATGCCGGGGTTTTCAAAGAAAACCTCACTTTACTTACAATTGCCGACAAGACTTATGACGGAAGTTCTAAAAAAATGGCCCCTAACCCTCGCGATGTTCCTGCTTATCAACGGCGCGCAGCAATTGCACGCCCTGACCCTGCCTGAGCTCCAGCACGACCGCCATCTGACCCCTGAAAGCCTCCTCCATCGCTTTTCAGGCTTTGAATTCAAGCTTTTTGACGAAGTCCAACCCCGTGACAAGTTTCTCGCCACCCAGACAGGTGATTGCGATGACTTCGCCACCTTGGCGGCGGAGGTCCTGCGCCAAAAGGGGTATACCACCCGCTTGATCGCGGTGTTTATGACCCAGCAAACGCACGTCGTCTGCTACGTGAAGGAAGCCGGGGCTTATCTCGATTACAAC
Source organism: Pedosphaera sp. (assembly GCA_028293465.1). GTDB lineage: Bacteria > Verrucomicrobiota > Verrucomicrobiia > Limisphaerales > Pedosphaeraceae > JAQGOT01. Next base: position 4,631 of record JAQGOT010000109.1, read on the forward strand.
AATCGCAAGAAAGCCTCCCCCTTGGTCCCCACCAGCGGCGCATTGCCGGATATCGCCGCCAAGGTCGCGCGCTCCTTCCGCACCCCATGGACCAGCGTGATGGAGTTCACCTTCGAGCACGGAATCAGAAAAGCCGGGGCCATGGACTTTCCGCAAAATTGAACTGTCGGCAATCATTGCGTTTACCCGACCGGCCGCAAGAAACGAGAACGCACAATGATTCATGGGGAGCAGCATGGAAAAAATTGCGTCACCTCCCAAAAAAGAATACGTTCACGAAAATGAAGCTTAAACAGCCGCCGAGCCTGGATGAGTTTTATGCCGCGATCTCAACGCAATTGCGCGGCCGGGGTGTTCCCTGTGCCATCACGGGCGGACTCGCGTGTGTTGAGTTCGGCGTCGCCGACCACACCGAGGACTGTGATCTGATTTGCCCGGCGGTCCATGCGGGAACAGTCCTTCAGGTGCTCCAAGCATCACCGTTTGGAACCGCCGCCTGCCAGTATCGTAAGAGTAGTCCACCCTTGGATGCCCGTTGGCTCGCTGGTGGGTATACCGCACATCTTCACTGGCCGGCAG
>JAQGOT010000118.1 GCA_028293465.1 Pedosphaera sp.
CGGTTTCATGCTTCAAATCCTGTTCCGGCGTTTTGCCGCGCGGACGCGTGCCGGCGATGGGCCGGATTTCAACCTTGTGATCCTCGCAACGGACATGGATTTCCGGCGAAGCGCCCACGAGCGAAAAACCTTCGAGCTCCAGCAGGAACATGTAAGGTGACGGATTGATGGAGCGGGCAGCCCGGTAAATATCCAGCGGCGACGCCTTCACCGGCGTGGAGAAACGCTGCGAGCCGACCACCTGGATGATGTCGCCGGAGGTGATGTATTCCTTGGCCTTGAGCACGTTGGCCAGGAACATCTCCTTGGGCACATTCGATTCGAACGGCACCGGCCGCACTTCCGCCGGCACTGTCACCGGGCGGTGTTCGCTCGGCTGTTCGAGCAGTGTCAGCAGCCGGTCGATCTCCCCGATGGCATTGTCGTAAGCCTCGGCGGGGGTGACGCCGCCCTCGATGATGGCGTTGACCAGGATCGTGATGGTCTGGGCCACGCGATCAAAAATGAGCAGTTCATCGGCGATCAGAAAATACATCACCGGCGTGTTCAAATCATCCAGCGGCGGCCGCGGCACCACCGGCTCGACGTCGTGGATGAATTCGTAACCGATGAACCCGACCGCGCCGCCGGTGAAGCGGGGCAGGGAAGGGAGCGAGACCGGCCGATATTTTTTCATGACCCGTTCCACCACTTCGAGCCCATCCCGTACCACGGTTTGCGGGGTGTCGGACGGGGGCGTGTAGGAAACGGTGAATTCCTCCACTTTGCCATATTGCTTCATGCCCCCTTCGAGGACCAGCAGGCCGTCGGGTTGCGCCACGGGCGTGTGTGAAACGAGAAATGTTTCCAGGACCTTGCCGTTCTCGATCAGTTCGACGCGGTTGCCCATCTGGCGGATGATGGCGCGCGGGTTGCAGCCGACAAACGAATAGCGCCCCAGATGCTCGCCGCCTTCCACCGACTCAAAGAGGAACGATTCCCCCTGTCCGCGGATCTTGTGATACGCGGAGAGCGGGGTTTCAAAATCGGCGAGAATGCGGCGCGTGACGGGAATCAGGTTGCCCTGTGTCGCCAGCTTCAAAAAGGATTCGAGTGTGGGTGAATACATGACCGGTGTTTTTAAGGTTAACTCATCGCGCGGCGCATGCGCCAGACCGAAAGCAGCGTGTAAAACGCCACGGCGATGGCGTATGAAATAATGCCCATGCCGATCGCCATCGGCACCAGGTACGGCTGGCTGAAATACAGCAAGGCCCCGCCCACCACGCTGGGGAGCGCCGTCTGGCCGAGCAGACAGAAAAGAAAAAGCGAAACGCGCGTTTCCTGCATCCGCGCCACATGCCAATCGCGATAGCGGCCTTCGCCCAGCGAGCGCATCAGCCACGCCTGTTGGAAATTGCGCGACGCGACCAGCACGCTCGTCGTGCTCAGCACGATGGCCGGCAGCGGCCAGAGCGCGAAGCCCACGCAGCAGGCCAGGTTCAAGGGAATGCCCCATTTCCAACCCAGCCATTTCGCGATCGGGTTGCCTTCCAGCACCAGGTTGGGCGTGGCCACCCAGGTGCTCAGAAAATCCATGCCCCGCGCGAACAACAGCAACGCGAGCAGCACGAAATAGTCGTTGCCGCCAAATGGCACGGTCTCCTCCATTTACTTCTTTCCGTAAATCTGTTCGGGCGTTTCGAGCTGCGGTTCCGTGATCTGGAACTGCTTGCCGCCATCCTGGATGGAGCGAAAAAAGCACGATTGATAACCCTCGTGGCACGCCGCGCCCGTCTGTTCCACCTGGATCAGGAGCGTGTCGCCATCGCAATCAAACGCGATGTCCTGCACCACCTGGGTATGACCGCTGCTCTCGCCCTTCATCCAGAATTTCTTGCGTGACCGGCTCCAGAAATGCGTCTTGCCCGTGGTAATGGTGGATTCCAACGATGCGCGGTTCATCCACGCCATCATCAGCACCCGCCCCGTGGATTTTTCCTGGATGATCGCCGGGATGAGACCATCGGCGTCGCTGAATTTCAGTTTGTCAAAAAAGCTCATGTTTCAATATCCAATCGTCAGACCAAAGGTTATCAGATGGCCCCGTTTTTGCGAACAGGAAGTTCTAACTAAAACAGGCGCAATCGGATGAACCGACCCTCAGCCTTCCTTGACACCCTCGCCCCGCCGCCTATTGTTTCTTCTCAATGAAACGATTCCGCCTCTGCAGGCGCGCAATTCCTGTACTGCTGCTGCTGGCGATTGTTCTTCCCGCCCGGGCGGACAACGATGTCATCACCGATTTCCCCGGAGCTGATGTCAACATCGGCGAGCGTCTGTTCTTGGAAACGCGATTCTCGCAATATTTCTTCACCAATGCGCTCGGTGATGCCAACGCGGTGGTTCCCGGCGACCCGATCATGGCCACATTGCAAACCACGAACGGATCCGTCCCCGGCCCCTTTGCCGGCCAAGCTATGAACTGCCGGCAATGTCATATCGTGGATGAGGTGGGCTATGGACCGTTCGGTAATCATACCTTGGGCAATCGCACGTACGCGGACTTCGCCCGGCGCAGCCCCATCCCGGCCCGCGACGATGGCCAAACCATCACGCCCCGCAATTCCCCCACGTTGGTGGATGCTGTGCTGCCGCGCGATACACCGCTGTTTCTCCACCACGACGGTCAGTTTGCCTCCGCCCACGACCTGATCATTGCCACGCTGACCGGGCGCAATTACGGATGGAAACCTGAGGAATATGCGACGGCGGTGCATCATATCGCGACCATCATCCGCGACGATGACGGCATGGGTTACTTGGCAGTTGATGCTCGGGACTCCCGCTTCCGGGTTCTGGAAACCTTCCTGGGCTCCTATCAGAATGTCTTTGCCGGGTTCAACAACTACCTCGGCTCCTACATCTTTGATCCGCGGGGCCTCACCGCCAACCTCATCTCACCGCAATATCGGTTGGACATGCGGTACGCCAGCGACGACGAAATCCTTGAAACCATCGCGAGTCTGATCGAAACCTATCTGAAAAATCTGACGTTCTCCCAAGCCACCAATGGTGTCGATTTTGTCGGCGTCGGCACACCCATTTTCAACGGCTCGCCGTTCGACGTCTTTTTGATCAAGAATAATCTTCCCCAACGGCCCGCCACCAACGAAACCTTCGCCCAGTACTCCGGGCGCTTGCTGCAAATGGTGACCGCGCTCCCCAATCCCCAATTTGTGACCGATCCCGCCGACGGCCTGTTTGAGACGCACACCCAAAAATTCCAGTTTGGCCAGGTGGAATTGGCAGGGTTGAAGATCTTTCTGACCGGCAAGGATTCGCCCCGGGGAAATGGCCAGGCCAATGTTGGCAATTGCGTGACCTGCCACTCTCTGCCGGCCTTCACCGACTTCATCTTCCATAACACCGGCGCCACCCAAGCGGAATACGACACCATTCACGGCCTAGGATCATTCAACCAGGTCGATGTGCCAGGGCTCGCCGCGCGCCAGGCCAATCACAATGCCTACCTGCCCCCGACCCCGAACCATCCTTACGCCACCGGCATCTTCGAGACCGTTCCAACCCAGGCCCAGCCGGGCCAGGTTGACCTGGGTTTGTGGAATGTTTATGAAAACCCTGATTTCCCCGCGCCACAACCCGGCCTCCGGCAAATTCTGCCGAGACTGATGGGAGTGACACCGCCCCAGATTGAAAACGCGGAGATGCTCAGCCAGCAATTCGTGTTCAGCGGCGCGAAGGGTCCACCTGACGGCATCTATTACATCCTGGCTTCAGAAAATGCGCTGTTGCCAACGACCAATTGGACCATCATTGCCACCAATACCTTCGACCCCCAGGGCCATTTCAACTTCAGCACGCCCGTTGCTCCCGGGACGGCGCAAACTTTTTATAAACTGTCGCTGCAAATGCCGACGCCCGCCAAAGCGTTGCCCCGCACCATCGCCCTTTTCAAAACCCCAACCCTGCGCGATCTCGCCCATTCTGGTCCCTACCTGCACACCGGCCGCTTGGATTCATTCGAAGACGTGATTCGATTCTATCAGGACTTTTCAGTAAAGGCCCGGCTCGGCGAGGTCAGAAACGCCGACCCTGAACTGCGCGAAATATTTCTGGACGATGGCGCCATCCTCCCCCTCGCCGCGTTCCTCCGTTCACTAAACGAGGATTACACCGATTAGGACCGACGCCGTTCATTCTGACCGACGGTTCGAATCGCTGCAAAGCATCCGTCACCACGCCATCCTCTGTCGCCGCAACCCTCGCTCTGTTTCGCGTCGTCCTGAACCAAAAAGGGCACGAGCACGTTGGCATCCAGCAAAAACTCCTTCATGACTTTTGTTCGGAGATCCGGTAATGGCGCGCAAGCGCCGCTTTGGCAAATTTCCCTGGCGTATCCTTTTTCACCGGTGGAGCCGGAGCCTCCGGCTTGAAACAACCCGCCAGTTCACTGATTGAGGGCACGCGACGACCCACGAGCTTGTCGTCTTGAATCTCCCAGGCGATTCGCTGGCCGATTCTGAGCGATAGTTTCTGCCGCAAGTCCTCCGGTATGGTCACCCGCCATTTGGAGGTGATGGTGGAAACGGTATTACTCATGCCGCCTAGCATACCATGGCATGAACCCCTTACGCAAAACCTTGGCTCTCGGGAATTGAGATTTCTTCGGAGGCTGGTCATTGAACATTTGGGCATTCCCTTGCGCTGAAGGCGCAACAAAACTCAGCCTAGGACAAACCCGCTCCCTGCGTGGCTTTACCTCTATCAACGACAGTAAATTGTTGGATCTGTCAACCCGCAAGCCCCTGCCGGGGAATCGCCGACCAGAAGGCGTTTCGGAGAGCTGCCAGGCACGCAGAATTCGCGACGACCTGCCGAAAACGCTTTGATGGCCGCGCGTGGCTGCCACTTAACGCAGCAGCATAAGAATCAGCATGCCGATGACTGTCGTCAGGATGGTGACCGGGATCCCATACCGGGCATAATCCCAGAAGCCCAATTCCGCGTGGGAGCGAGCCGATTCCACCACGATGATGTTGGCCACAGAACCAACGATGGTGAGGTTCCCGGCAAACGTTGTGGTCAGGGCCAACACCTTCCACATCAACTCAGGTTGCGCAAAATTATCGATCCATTTCCCCGCCACCAGAATGAAGGGCACGTTGGAGAAAACATTCGAGCCGAGTTCAGAAAACCAGGCAAAGTTCCACGCCTGGCTTCCGACCGAGGACCCAAAGACACCATGCAACTTATGGTAGATCTGGTCGGGCAGACCCGTTCTTCCCACTCCTTCAACGACAATGAACAAGGCCGCGAAGAAAACGAGCAAATGCCAATCCACCAGCTTGAGCACCTGATGCGTGTCCCGCCGGGCCAGCACCATCAGGAATGCGCCGCCAGTCAGTGCCGTCCAGGCAAGATTCAGACCGGCCATGAAGCCGGCGAAGAGGAGCGCCAGCGTGGTAAAAGTGAGAATCAAAAGGTTGCGGTCCACGGTGTGCGGTCGCACGTCCGGACGGTGGATGGTTGCCTGGCTGAGGACTTTTCGGAAACCAAATCGCAGAACGGCATATTGAATCGCCAACCCCGCGAGGGCCACCGGCACCATGGCCGCCGAGAATTGAATGAAGGGAATCCGGGAGAGATGGCCGATGATCATGTTTTGCGGATTGCCTACAAGCGTTGCCACGCTGCCGATATTGGCGCTCATTGCGAGAGCCAACAGATAGGGCGGGAGCGGCAGCTTGCCTCGTTCCATGACTGTTACGACGAGGGGTGTCAGCATGATGCAGACAATATCATTCACCAGCAAGGCCGACAAAATTCCGGAGGTAAGGATCAAATAAGCCAAAAGCGCATGCGGGGTTTTGGCCCGCCGCAGAATCCAGTCAGCGGCCCAATCGAAAAAGCCCGCCATAAAAAGGTACGAGGAGATGAGCATCATGCCCAGCAGCAGCACCAGTGTGTCGTAATCGACAGCGCGGTATGCCTGCTCCGGGGTCAACACGCCAAGAGCAACCATCAGGACGGTGCCCAGCAGGGCGGCGGCGGGTCGATTCAACGGCAGGAGCTTCAACTGCCGTCCGCTGATGAGCAGATACGTGAAGCAAAAAATGACAACTGCAAGAATCTCTTTGTTGTTGGAGGTCATCCGTGCAGGCGGCGAGGTTGGGCAAGCATCATGGTTTTTCGTTCGACGGATCAACGATTTTCAGCAAAGTGGAATAGCGTCGGAAACATCCGCCGTCGCGGGCAGTTGCCTCGATCGTCGTGGTCATCGCCCGCGCATGGATTCCACCAGAGCATCCGAGCGAAGACCGCGGCCCTTCAGCACGCCAACATAGTTGCCAATCGGGTGAGATTCCTTTCGGGCCTTTTTCAAGACGAGCTGGCCGGCCCGTTCCACAAACTCCACCTCCGCCCCAGGCAGCATCCCGAAACGGTTGCGAAGTTTCTTAGGGATGGTCACCTGTCCGCGTTCGCCAATTTTCATGTTTCTAAGTATGAATTCATATTTTGGAATCTTCAACCCAGACGCACCGGCAGGCCCTTTTGCGCCAAAAGCTGCTTCACCTCGCCCACGGTATATTCGCCGTAATGGAAAATGCTCGCCGCCAGCACCGCGTCGGCTTTGCCTTCCAGCAGCACATTCGCCATGTGTTCCAGGCTGCCGGCGCCGCCGCTGGCCACCACCGGCACGCCGACCGATTCACTGACACGGCGGGTAATTACCAGGTCGAACCCGGCTTTGGTGCCATCGGCATCGATACTGTTCAGCACGATCTCGCCCGCGCCCAGTGAAACCGCGCGCTTGGCCCAATCCACCGCTTCCAGACCGGTCGATTTACGGCCGCCGTGTGAAAAAACCTCCCAACGATCCGGCGTCACCTTCTTGGCGTCGATCGAGACCACGATGCATTGACTGCCGAATTTTTCGGCGCCGGCCCGGATCAGGTCGGGCGTGGCGAGCGCGGAGGAGTTGATGCTGATTTTGTCAGCGCCCGCGCGGAGCATGGCATACATGTCCTCCACCGTGCGGATGCCGCCGCCGACGGTGAGCGGCATGAAACATTGGTCGGCCGCCCGCTCGATCACCTTGATCATGCTCGTGCGACCATGGGCGCTGGCGGTGATGTCGAAGAAAACCATTTCATCCGCGCCTTGCTCGTTGTAGCGCAAGGCCAGTTCCACGGGGTCGCCCACGTTGCGGAGTTCGCCCGCTTCGGCCTTGCCGAACTGGACGCCGCGGGTGACATGGCCGTCATGAACATCGAGACAGGGAATAACGCGTCGGGCGAGCATGATGCTTAATCAAGTTGTGAACCGGCCATCTGTGTAAATAGGGTTTGCGCCGTCTTTATTTATAGGCTCAACGAAAGCGAACATAACTTATTTTGCAACCCGCGTGAAACGTTTCCGTCAACGGCTCGCTATTAAGCGCAGCGACCGGTATTCACGCCGCTTTTTCTAGGGCGATCAGAGGCTGATTGCAAGCATCTAATCCTTTCTAGCTGTGGTAGATAGGATCCTGGCGGCGGTTCGCAGGTTGGTGCGCAGCCAAATCCATGCTACGATGGGAACGAATAAAAGAAACGCGGCTCCGTCGAACGGGTAGTGATTATGAAAAAGCTCATTTTGGCCGGTGTGGTGTGCGTCGCGGTGGGCTCGGCTCAAGCTCAATTTTTGCCGCCGGAAGCGGCGACCGGCGCTTTGCTGGGCGGCATCGCGGGCGGGGTAATTGGCAACAACAGCGGCCATCACACCGCTGAGGGGATTGCGATCGGCGCGGGGGCCGGCCTCCTGCTCGGTTCACTGGCCCATTCGGCACGCAGCGACAGCTATCATTACGGCGGGGGATATTATGGTGGGGGTTACTATCCTTACCGTTCCTATGGTTATCCGTCCTTCGGCTATTCCAGTCACCGTCGGCCCTATTGGGGCGGGCGAGGCGGTTACCGCCACGGTTATGGCCGCGGCTATGGCTACGGTTTTGGCCTCTCCCTTGGATTTGCGCCCTCGTACTACTCCTATTACGATTCCGCGCCAGCGTATTACGCACCCGCTCCCGTGGTGATCCAACAGCCCGAGACGGCGCCCGCCGCTCCGGCACAGGCGCCGGTCACCATCATCAATAACAACTATTACAATTCCACCACCCCCATGAGCGGGGCCAACAGCCTCTTCGGCCGTTGAGGGAAGCAAGTACTGGTTGCTTTTTTGCCCGCAATCCGCTTTAAAATGTCCCCTTATCTTATGAACTTAACTGTAAAAAAGTACTGTAACTTCGTGGCCGCCATCGCAACTGTCAGCCTGATCGCGGGTTGCGCCTCCACCGGTGTCAAAAATCCCTCGGGCGTCCCGGTGACCGAGATGCGCCCCGATGAGCGCGGTTTCGTGGCCGGCACGGGCATGGAATCTCAGGATCTGGTGGCCGTGACCGACAAAATGTCGCGGAGCATCCTCGGCATCCCGCAAATCGCGAACGCGCAGGGCACCCCCCGCATCGTGCTGGACCCGGTCAAGAACGAGACCCGGTTCCCGATCAACAAAGACATCTTCCTGACGCGCATCCGGACGCAGTTAAACAGCAAATCCGCCGGCAAGGTGCGGTTTCTCGCCCGGGATCGCATGACGACGCTTGAGCACGAGCGCGATTTGAAGCAATCGGGTCAGGTCACGGCCAATGCCGATCCCAAGATCGTGGAGTTCAAGGGGGCGGATTATTTCCTGACCGGCAGTTTGCAAGGCATGACCACCAAGACCAGCAGTGGCACGAGCGATTATATCCTCTATGCGTTCCAGCTCATTGATGCGCGGACCAGCGACATCATCTGGGAGGATTCCGCCGAGATCAAGAAGCAGGGCCTGGAAGACGCCGCCTACCGCTAAGCGGCGGCTGGTCTCCGGCCAATAGCTCATGAAACCGTTTTGTTCGGCATGTATTGCCGTGGGGTTGCTCCTTTTAATCACCGGGTGCGCCACCACGGAACGAAGACCAGCCATTGCCTTGACGGGCAATATCATGGTGGACGGCCCGAATGCCATCAGCAACGGCCCGCCCCGGGACAAGGTGCTGTGGGAATACCGCACGGCCGCTGCGGCGATGCGTTCAGGCCATCCCGACCAAGCCAAACCACTGCTCGATGACGCCCTGCTCAGCCTCGGCGGCATCTATGGCAAGGACAAGGAGGCGCGCAAGGCCCGCGGCTACTTCCGTGAGGAGTCGAAGAAAACCTTCATCGGCGAACCTTACGAGCGGGTGATGGCCTATTACTATCGCGGCATTCTTTATTGGATGGATGGCGAGCCGGACAATGCGCGGGCCTGTTTCCGCAGCGGGCAGTTGGAGGACAGTTCGTCGGAAGGCGAGCAGTACAACAGTGATTACGTGCTGTTGGATTACTTGGACGGCCTCGCCAGCACCAAGCTGAGCGGTGACGGAAGCGATGCTTTCAAGCGGGCCCAAGCCGAAGATAAAAAATTCGCCCAACCGCCCGCTTACGATCCGCAAGCGAACGTGTTGTTCTTCCTCGAATTCGGCCCCGGCCCGATGAAATATGCCAGCGGTGAATACCGCGAGGAATTGCGTTTTCGCGTGCCGCCCTCGCCGGTGCGTTCGGCCGTGATTAAGGTGGGTGACCAGACCGTCTCGGTTGGCCCGTATGATGATCTTGCCTTTCAAGCGACCACCCGCGGCGGACGCATCATGGATCATGTCCTCGCCAACAAGGCGGTTTTCAAGTCCACCACGGACGCCGTGGGAAATGTGGCCATCGTGGGTGGCGCACTCACCGCCGTGGCAAGCGATAACCGGACCGGCCAGGAAGTCGGCTTGGGGTTGGTCGCGGCGGGCATTTTGACCAAAATCGTTTCTTCCGCGACCACGCCCGCCGCTGATACCCGCACCTGGGACAATCTGCCGCATTATCTGAGCTTTGCGGCGTTGCGACTGCCGCCCGGCCAGCATGTGGCCACGGTTGAGTTCCGGGATCAAGCCGGGCAATCCCTGCCCAATTTGACCAAAACCATCACCATCAATGTCCCCACCGACAAGCGCGACAAGGTCGTGTTTGTCAGTGACAGTTCCTTAACCCCCCAAACCTTATGAAAAGAACCTTCACCGCCTTCAGTTTGTTAGCGATTGCCGCTCTTGCCCTCACCGGGTGCGAGACCACGCCCCGCGATACAGGCGCCTACCTGCCCGTCAACACCACCGTCAATGACCTGGAAAACCACGAGCGCATCGTGCTTCTGGATCCGCGCGTGCAGACGTCGGTGACCTGCTCCGGCATCCAACAACGGACTGCGGAGGGTGGTCTTCTGGAAGTGACCGCCAACCTGCGCAACCGGGAAAACTGCCGTATTCAGGTGCAGGTGAATTGTGTTTTCAAGGACGATCAAGGGTTTCCCACCGAAGGGGAGGAAGCGCCCTTCCGGACCGTAATTTTGTCCGAGAACGCCCAGGAGCCGGTGCAATTCAAGTCGTTGAATGACAAGGCCAAGCGTTACACCATCCGCGTCCGGGAAGCGCATTGATGAACAGCGGTCAAACGCCCAACGTCAAACGTGGTACTATGAAAAAGCCCATTTTGCTCGGTTTGGCAGCCGTGGTGGTTTTGGTGGCCGTGGCCCAAGCTGGGGAGGGCCGGTCCGCCTTGCCCGCGTCTCCGCCGCCTGCACCGGAGCCTGTGCCGGTCTATGACGGAAACCCCCAGATCACCCCGCCGACCGGCCAGAGCCAACAGCAGCCCGTGCCACCCCCGACCGGTGGACAATCGGTCTATGTGTATGACCAGAAACCGCTGCAGGTGCAACCGGCCCTCATTCCGCCCGAGGAGGCTCAGGCGGTGGTGGACCAGTTCCGGACCAATTACCCGAAGATGAACGGCCCGCGCATCCTGATTTATGTGAACAGCGAGTTGGTGGATGAGCAGACCGGCATGAAGCTTTCCGGTCGTTCGGAGACCGTGGAGACCAAAACGCAGAGTGGCGTCAATGCTGCCGGCACCAACGCTTCCGCAAACGGCGATTCCACCACCACGAAAAGCGTGGTAAAAAACAATTACCACAACCAGACGAAGACTGGCCCGACGCTCGCTGATCGGCAGACGGTGCGCGACGTGGAGAGACTGTTCGGGCGGCCCCTGCGCCTGGGTGGAGCTGTATTGGTGGATCAACGCCTGGCCACGCAGTTGATTGGCGACCGGCCTTTGAAAGATCTGGCCGCCGGGACGGAAGGCCAGCAAGCCAGCAAGGACTGCGAAGCGATCAGCAAGATTGCCGATGTGGTGCTGGAAGTGTTGATCTCCTCCAAGAGTGTAACGGTCTCAGAGGTTTCCGGGGACAGGAATTATACCGTGCCTGACATCCAGGCCACCGCGATTCGCTTGAAAGACGCCAAGGTGATCGGCCAGGCGTCGGCGTCCGAGGTGATGGGGCGCAACCATTCGGCGGGATCGGCAGCGCGCCTTTTTGGCGTGCAGGACATTTCCGAAGCCACGGCTCTCGCGTTAATGGAAGATATTTTGCAGGGAGCGCAGTAACCCGACGAGTCTGCGACTTTGTTAATCTCCAACCCGGCTAACTGACCAAAGCCATTAGGGACAGCAACTTAAGCCGGGTTACCCATGCTCAGGGTTGGCGAGCGGAAGCGTCCGCAGGCGTGGACGCTTGCGCGTGCGGTTGATTGGTGCTGGGCGGGGTGGGCTCGGCCTTGGGCACCTTCGGGTTTGGCTCGCATCCAGAGAGGCAGAGCAGTCCGGCGATAGATCGGAAGAGC
>JAQGOT010000120.1 GCA_028293465.1 Pedosphaera sp.
GTGAAGCCGGCCAAAACCGGACAGCAAGCTGCCAGGCTAGTTCCGCCGAGATGGGGGGAGGAAGTTCCAGCGGAGAAGAAGCTGTTCAGGGATTCAGGGAAGGGCCGGGAGCTGATTCAAGGTAGGAAGGAATCACCTCGCTGGGAAGCACCTGCCTTATGGAACCAAGAGGCGGTAGAATCTCCTCGTCACATTTGTTGCGGTGTCGTCGGTGCAAAAACCGCCGTTCAAAGCTAGATTGGTGGAAAGCGAATTCCAGTTGATCAGATCGGCTGAAGTCTGGAGCGCGAAGGGCCGACTGCCAGCCCCATAGACTGGCACGGTGACTTTACCATTCGTGGTAGTCAGTGAATCGCCGAGCACCATTTTCGGGAGCGCCGAGGAAGCGTGGATGCGGTAGAAACGCCGGTCGAACAAGCCGATGTCAGCATTTGTATAACCACTCGCTTGGGACTTGCTGGTCACCACGGCCAGGTCCATCCAATCGGCCAGGTTGGAAGAAGCCTGGATTGTGTATGTCCTCCCCGGAATGGTGGAAAATTCCAGAGCGATTTTATTCGGTGGCAAGAGGTGTGGTGAACCGGGCAAAATAGATGGCAGGACGGTTTGCTCCAAGGTCGGGATGTAAACGCCCCGACCTTCCAGGATGGCGATCACGGTGGCGTTGCTTGACCCGGCTGCCAGGTTCAGGCCGTTTCCGGAAATATCCACATAGCCAAGATTTGGCATCACCAGCAGCGGGCTCAGATCGGCAATTTCATTATTTGCAATGCTGAGAGAATACAACGCGGGCAGATTCGTCAGGAAGGAAAGGTCATGGAGACCGGTGCCATCCAGTTTGAGATTCCACAAGGCAGGCAGGCCCGTGATGAGCTGGAGGTTGCTGATCAGGTTGTAGCTAAGGTCGAGCGAGCCAAGGTGGACCTTGTGGCCGAGCGGATTAATGTCATGAATCCCGGTATCGCGCAGAGACAATTCAACCAGTTGGTTTAAGCCGCTGGTGAACTGGATGTTCCCGATCTGATTGCCATCGAGGAGGACATTCTGCAAATTGGTCAGCCCACCCAGCACCGAAACATCCGTCAGACGATTTCGGGAAAGATCGGCATACAAGAGGTTGATGGCCGATTCCAAGCCGTGAAGACTGCTGAGACCCAGATCTGCGGCGTACAGATATTGCAGGTAGCGCAGATCATAGAGTGTGAGCGAATCATAGGGCTTCTGCAGCATCGCTCGCAAAACCGCTTCCAAATCTGGATTATTAATTGAAACCGGGCTGTCAACCAGCACTTCGATGGTGAAGGTCACGTTCGTCGTCGCTCCCAACGGATCCGTGACTGTCACGGTGATGGCGGTCAACCCGGTCACCCCCGGCGTCGGCGTGGCAATGAGGGTGAGTTCGTTGCAAAATCCTACGAGCGCCAGACTGCCAGCGGGCACCAACGCCGGATTCGACGAGGTGGCGGAAACGCTGAGGGTGCAAGGATCCGACTCATAATCAAAAAATTGCAAGCCAATCGGATCCACGAGTTGGTTAGGTGGAATTATCTGGCTTTCGATCGGGAAGAGGGATGGGGAAGAATTGATCTGGTCGGAAACGACATAAACTCCACGATTCTGCAAGGCCGCTAAAATCGCGATGGCCAAAGAGCCTGGCGTCAAAGCCAGATTATTCAGACGGATATCCAAAAAGTTCAAATTGGTCATCCCTAAGAGAGGCACCAGCACTTGAACCTGGTTCTGGACCAGTTCCAAGGTTTGAAGCGCAGTTACACTCGCCAGCGGACTGATGTCCGTGATTTGGTTGCCGTTGAGAACCAGGTGTTGCAAGGCGGGTAATCCGGCAAGCGGAGCGAGGCTGGAAATACCATTATAGCCAGCATCAATCTCAGTGAGCTTGGTCAAGGGGGACAAGAATGACAGATTCGTGATCCCGCCATTGGCGAGGTGGAGCAACGCGAGATTGGTCAGGGAAGAGATGGAGTCCACACGACTGGTGGCATTATACGAAAGCTGCAGTGATTGCAGGCGGAAGAGATTGCGCAGCACCGCAATGTTCGTGATTTGATTCAGATCAAGGTCCAAACCCGTCAGATTCGTTGCGCCCTGAAGCGCAGTGATGTCCTGAATACGGTTTTTCTCGAGGTCAAGCATGGATAAATGAGGCAGGGCCGAGGCAAAAGAGCAGTTCACCAAACCGCATTCCCGGGCGTGGAGCACCGTGAGATTGGTCAACCCCCCGATACAATCCAGGTTGGTGAAGGGGTTATGGTCCAGGTTGAGGAACTGGAGCGCGGGCAGATCGTGCAGGTTTCCACACGCAACGATGCTGTTCTGCGAAGCATCCAGATTTGTCAGCAAAGGCAGTCCGGATAACCCCGCAAGATTGGTCAGGTTGGCGGCGGAGATTTTCAGCGAGGCCAGATTGGTAAGCAAGCCCAGGGCGGAATAATCCACGATGGGATTACCGCTGACATCCAACACTTTGGTATTGTAAGCCCCTTGGATGCCGGCGAATGAACTGATGCCATAACCCGCAATCGAAAGGACCGTGAGTTGAGACAAATCATATTCCGTCAGCGAAGCGGTTGGGCGCTGGAGGTGCATCCGGATCGCGTACTCCAGTTGCCAGTCTAGAATATTTGCCGGCGTGCTCGGGACCACCGTCACATTGAACGAGGTGGAGACCGACATCCCCTTTTTCGTGGTTGCGGTTACCGTGATGGTGGCCGTGCCAGTCTTTCCCGTGAGCGGGGTGACGATCAAACCGCCTGGATAACTGTAGGACAACCCGGTGAGATGATCATCGGGGATCAGACTCGGATTGGAGGAATGAGCGCTTAAAACCGCAGGCAGTGTATAGGAAACAACCAGATTCGGGCTGGCGCCTCCCATGCCGATGGTTTGGTTCCCGATTGCCGAGATTGTCGGGACTTGAAACTGTGGCTGGTAGTTCACGGTTACGCCTCGTTGAACCAATATCTGGACCACACTCATGACCTCCGAGGTGGGGGACAGGTCCAGAAAATTATTGTGCAGATCAACACGGCTCAGGTGTGGCAAGGCCAAGAGCGGAGAAATATTCGTGAGCAAGTTATCGGACAGGTCCAAAGCCGCAAGGCTCTGCAGATTCGTAAAGGAGGATAAATCGGCGATCTGATTATCGGAGAGCCGTAACCGGGCGGCGTTGGGACTTTGCAGCAGAGGCGCGGCATTCGAAATGGAATTCTGCTGTGCGGAGAAGAAGAAGAGATTGTGCAGTTGACCCAGGTTCGGAACGGTTACAGTGGGCAATCCGTCCATCGTCAAGGCCACCAGATTGGTCAGGCCCCCGATGGCAGTCACATTGGTCAGGCTGGTCCCGCTGATGTCCAACACCTCCAGCTTCGACAGTCCGTTGAGCGGCGCCAGGTTCTCAATCGGATTATAGGCCACATCCAATTCCTGCAATTCGCGGAGGTTGGCCAGGCTATCCAGGTCATGAGTTCCGGTAGATTCAATGTGCAGCAGGGAAAGGTTGGTGAAAGTTCCAAGAACTGACGGATTCGTAAATTGGTTCCATCCCAAGTAGAGCTTTTGCAACTGCTTCATGCCACCGAGGGGCGCCAAATTCTGGATATGGTTGCCTTCCAGTAACAATGAGCCCAAGGCACTCACCGTCGAAAGCGAGGAGAGATTTGACACCGAGTTCCAGGAAAGATCGAGGTAGGAAAGGTTGGTCAATCCAGCTACCGGTGAACAATCAGTGATTTGGTTGTAGTAAAGATCCAGCGAAAGCAGGTTCGAGAGGGATTGGACCCCGGCGATGCTGGAGATGTGGTTCCCGTGGCAGGATAGTCCTCGGAGATTTCCCATGTTTTGCACAAAGGCGAGATTCGTGAGGCTGTTTTGGGCAATTTCAAGACTTCGGAGTTTCCTGAGTGAGGCCAACGGCAAGGCGTTGGTGACATGGTTTCCGGAAAGCTGGAGGCTGAGCAGGTTGGTGAATGCGGACAGGGGGGAAACATCCGCAAGGTTGTTAAAGCTGAGATTCAAATTGCTCAGCAAAACGAGGGGCTGCAGCCCCGCGATGTCCGCCAATTTATTGCTGGCAAGATTCAACTGGACCAGTTGAGTCAGGTTGGAAACAGAGGCGGAATTCGTAAGCACATTATGACTGAGATCAAGGTAGGAAAGATGTGTGAGGTTCGTCAGCAAGCTAAATTGAGCAAGGTCATTGTTGGCGAGCGAAATCCTGCTCAGGTTGGTCAGCGGGCTGAGGAAGAGGCTGTTGGTGCAGTGATTCGCGTCCATTTGCAGCGAAGTCAACTTTTGCAGGTTGGTCAGAGGGCGGGCATCGCTGATCAGGTTGCCCGAAAGGTACAGACTGACAAGGTTGCTCAAGCCGCGAAGGTCGGTGAGGTCAGTCAAGCCGTTGTTCTGCAGGTATAACGTTTGCGCCTGACGAAGGCCTTTCACCGGGGTGGCGCTGGCATATCCACACCCGCTCAACGCCACCGTTGCCAGCTTCACCAGAGACGTAACGGATGACAAGTCTGGCGTGGGGACATGGCTCAAGTCCAACCAAGCCAAATTAGTCATTCCGACTGTTGCTTGAAGGTTGGTTAAAGGGTTTTTCGGAAGGCTGAGGAGAACCAACTTGCCCAGCGTCGACAAAGGGCTGACATTCAGAAGATTATTGTTGGCGAGATACAAGGACTGCAGGTTACCCGCTCCTTCCAGGCCGGCTACGGTGGTAATGCCTCCACCGGTTGCGTTCAAAAAAACGAGCGTTTGCAGATCATTCGACGTGATGGAGCCAGTCGGCTTTGCGATTGCAATCCGTATCGCCGCTTCGAGTCCCGGGTCCAAAGCCGCATACCCCCCGATCGGCGTGATGAGGATGAGACAGATTAAAAATTTTAATACCTTCAAGATATAACTCTCTGGCTAAGCGAATAGTCGGACCACCAAAGGAAGTTCAGTAAAGCCCTGGAAGCCCTGGAAGCCCTGAGGAAAACCGTTCCCCACTCATCCGTTACGGCAAAGTACAAAAAGTACCCTTCCATTTGCATGGTTCGCTACGCACCTTAGTCCTCGAATATTTGGTTAATCCGCACTCTTTGTAAAGCGAATTTTTGGTGCGACACGCGAAGCCAGAAGGCAGGTGAAAGCGTGGAACCATTGAAAACATTAGTTCAAACGACCCTATCACGCCTGAACATTGCTCCTTCTTGGATAAGTACGGACTCTATACCTCGCTTTACTCCGGACAATTACGGACTAACTATTTACCCGACCCGGTAAACCCCTTGTTTGATCCGCCAGACTAAAGTCGAACATCTCCCTCTTCTGAATCTAAAAGCGCAGAGAGGGAAGATGTGCCGAGATGGCGAATGAAGGTCGAAGGTTTCCACGACCAGCCAAGCCCCCGCGGGTTGGCTGATGGTGGAAACGTTTTAGCTCAAGCCTTAAAGAACTGCTGAACCACAGCGGCGACGCGCTCGACCTGTGAGTCGGTCAACTCTGGATAAATCGGCAGACTCAAGCATTCGCGGGCGGCCTTCTCCGCGACCGGGAATGCACCTTCATGATATCCGAGGCCCGCGTAGCACTTTTGCATGTGCAAGGGCACGGGATAATGCAGGGCGCAACCGACCTTGTTGGCCTCTAAATGCTTTTTAAGTTCATCGCGACGGGGATGGCGCACCACGTAGAGGTGATAGCAACTCTCGGCGTAGTCCGCTTCAAGCGGCAGTTGCAGCGGGGTATTGGCCAACAGTTTATGGTAACGATGAGCCACCCGGCGGCGCGCTTGTGTCCACGCGTCGAGGTGTTTCAACTTGACCCCCAACACCGCTCCCTGGATGCCTTCCATGCGGTAGTTGAACCCGACCTCATCATGGTAATAGCGTTGGGTCGAGCCGTGCTCGCGTAACGAGCGGGCCCGGGCGGCCAAAGCGGGATCATTGGTGACCAACGCTCCACCTTCACCGTACGCACCCAGGTTCTTGCCGGGATAGAAACTAAAGCCTGACATCGCCCCGAACGTGCCGACCACTTTGCCGCGATACTTGGCGCCATGCGCCTGCGCCGCATCCTCCACCAAGGGGAGCTTGTGCTTGCGCCCTATGGCCAGCAGCGCATCCAGATCACACGGTTGCCCGTATAGATGCACGGGCATCAGAGCCTTCGTGCGCGGAGTGATGGCTTTCTCAACCAGTTTGGGGTCCAGGTTGAAGGTGGAATCCTCCACATCCACGTACACCGGGCGG
Organism: Pedosphaera sp.; assembly: GCA_028293465.1. Lineage (GTDB taxonomy): Bacteria > Verrucomicrobiota > Verrucomicrobiia > Limisphaerales > Pedosphaeraceae > JAQGOT01. The sequence goes on from JAQGOT010000120.1 coordinate 6,255, forward strand.
GCGCCCACGTAGGAGATGGCCCAACTGGTGGCCACGAAGGTGCAGGGAGTCGTGATAACTTCATCGCCTTGCCCGATGTTTAACAACAACAAGGCCACATGCAGCGCGGAGGTGCCGCTGTTAAAGGCCACGGCGTGTTCAGCGCCGCAGTAACGGGCGAAATCCTTCTCAAACTGAACCACGTCCGGGCCCAGGCAGAAGGAACAGTTGTCGAGTGTCTTGGCGATGACGGCATCGATTTCCGGGCGAAGAGGCCGCATTTGTGCCGCCAAGTCGAGATAAGGAACAGGGTGATCCATATTTTAAAATTGCTTTTAGATGATTAAACCGAACTCAGGCTTTCCAAACCTGGCCGGGCTTGGTCTTGATTCCCGCCATGGCGTTTCGAGTATCCACGATGCACGAGGTCCAATCAGCCAATTCCTGGTAGTTAACCGCTTGATGGTTCGTGGCAATAATTACCGCATCAAACCCTTGCAGGGTTTCACGATCCCAGGCGACCGACCGGGTCCCCGCCCAATGCGGATGTTCGCGGGTTGGCCGGATCACGGGGACATAGGGATCGTAGTAAGCCACATCAGCTCCCCGTTCACCCAGGATATCCATGAGCACATAGCTGGGTGATTCACGGTCATCATCCACATTCGGCTTGTAGGCCAGGCCCACCACCAGGACGCAACTGCCATTGACCGGCTTGCGGTTGGCGTTCAAGGCTTCGGCCGCGCGGTTGATGACATGCGCGGGCATGGCTGTATTGATTTCTCCTGCCAATTCGATGAACCGGGTATTTTGCCCGTATTCACGTGCTTTCCACGTGAGGTAGAATGGATCGATCGGGATGCAATGGCCACCCAGACCCGGCCCGGGATAAAAAGGCATGAAGCCAAAGGGCTTCGTCTTCGCCGCCTGGATTACTTCCCAGATGTCGATCCCCATCGCTCCATAGACCAGCTTGAGTTCATTCACCAAGGCAATGTTCACACTGCGGAAAATATTTTCCAGCAGCTTGGTGGCCTCGGCAACGCGGCAGGAGGAGACCGGGATGAGCGTGCGGATCGCCTGGCTGTAGAGGGCCTTGGCGCGCTCGAGACAAGCGGGCGTGTACCCGCCGATCACTTTTGGAACTGCTTCCACCTTGCTCAGCGCATTGCCGGGGTCTTCGCGTTCCGGCGAGAACGCGAGGTGGAAATCCACGCCCGCTTTCATCCCGGAACCAGCCTCCAGCACCTCCCGTAAATCCTCGTCGGTGGTGCCGGGGTAGGTCGTGGATTCAAGCACCACCAAAGTCCCTTTCGTCAAATGGGGCGCGATGGAATTCCCCGTTTCAAGGATGAAGGAAATGTCCGGCTCGCGATTCTTGTTCAACGGCGTGGGCACGCAAATAATCACCGAGTCAACCTCCTTGATCCGCCTGAAATCCGCGGAAGCGGAGAATTTGCCGGTGTTGACCGCCTCGGCGACCGTCTCCGGCGAGATGTGCTTGATATAGCTGCGTCCGCAATTCAGCGACTCCACCTTGGCCGGATCGATATCCAGTCCCAAGATCGTCACTCCCGAACGCGCGAATTGAAGCGATAGTGGGAGCCCCACGTAGCCTAGTCCAACAACTGCTGTTTTCGTCATAGAATGTCCCTTTTCATAAAATCATGGTCCAAATTCTCACCCACATCATATTGTGGTGCAACGGCAACGGTCCCCAATACTGAGTTCAATCTGTGGTCAGGCTCGAACATTGTTATTCGCCGGTGCCAACCGGAAAAAGATGAGCATACTTTGTGCCGGACGGGGAAGCCGGTGCATCGGGATCAATGTGCAGAGCGTCTTCAGCGAATAAACCGCTGCCAACGATGTGGCTGCCAAGCCAAGCAGCATCGCCTGAGTGCTGGGAAGGAAGTAGCCGCCCACAAAAACGGCGGCCACCAACGGCACAAAGATCAACACCAACCGGCGGTAAGCCGATGACCAACGAAAGCCCGTCAGTCGCCGGACAACCGAGTAAATCCCAACCCAATGAAAAACATAGAACCCAAAAAAGGAGATGCCGGTTCCCTTCAGGCCATAAACCCGCATACAGACCCAAATCAACCCGACCTGAACCAGACCGCTCAAAAGTTCGGTCCAGAAAAAGAGTTTCCGCTCCCCCTTGGCCACGAGGATGAAGCCCATCGGCCAACTCGCCACCCGCAAAAGCATCCCCAAGCAGATCCACCGGAGGATCTCCACTGCGGGCTCGAACTCGGCCGTGTAAAAAATATGGACGACGATCGGTGCGAAAGTGAGAGTTGCTAAAACGCCGGGGCCGGCCAGCAGCATGCTAACCTCCGCCTGCTCGTTTACCAATCGGTTGCACTCCACATTGTCATTGGCCACGGCGGTCAGCCGGGGGTAGAAATCGGCGCCCATCGCCTGCAGAATAAAGCCAATGTAAAGCCCTCCCAAAACCCACGCGGCCTGATAAAAGCCTGCGCCGTCCACACCCAGGTGGCGCGTTACGAGGATGCGGACGAGATAGGCCACACCCATGGTCATCAAACCGCTCGCCATAAAAACCAGGCCCAACTTGAGCAGCGCCCGCGCTTCCTTCAGGACTTGCTGGAAGGGCATCGAAACGCGTTCCACCTTGATCTTGCGCGCGTACCACCACGAGGTGATGACGCCCATGGCCGCCACGCAAACGAGCGATGGCACCACTCCATCTTCACGAAGGTAGTAAACGATCGGGATGCTGAACAGCGTGCCATAGAGCGCTCCCAACACGCTTATCCGGGCAAGGTCCGCGATCCGGCGCATGCCTTGCACCAAGGCGCCCTGCCCGGCGGAAATGTCCGCGAATAACACCGCCAAGGCCAACAACGCAACGGAACCCGTATGCTGATCGTCCCCGAAGGTCAGTCGTGCAATCGGCTTGCAGAAAATCAACAGCAGCAGTCCGCCCAGCATCCCAAACCAGAGAGCGACGCGGCGCAGGGTGGTCACAGTACAGGCGAGACGCTGAGTATCTCCGCTACCAACGGCTTCCGCAATCTGCCGCACCCCGCTGGTGTTGACGCCCATGCCGGCGATGGTGCGCGTTAAATCGGAGACCGATCCGTAAAGTCCCAATAATCCAACCCCCGTCGGCCCCAACATCAAAGCCATCGCCTTCGTACGCACGATCCCAAAGACAATGTTCAGAATCGACGAACTGCCAATCAAGGCCGAGGACTTTATAATCTGCCCGTAAGTATTTTTGCCGGTCTTATTCAATACGCTGGGAATGGTTGTCCGGATTTAGTCGGCGTTTTGGAAGGATTAGGTTTAAAGGAGCTTAACCGCACCGCATAATTCCCCGACCACATAATCAGCCTGTTCCTTCGGGAGATGCGGCCCCATGGGCACACTCAATACGGTGTCAGCCAGTTCTTCGGCGATGGGAAAAGCGCCCTTTTGCCAACCGGCATCCACGTAGGCACCCGACAAGTGGGACGGCACAGGGTAATGAATTAAAGTGCCAACCCCGGCTTTCGTGAGCCGCTGCTGCAAAGATTCCCGTTGCGCATGCCGGACCACAAACAGATGCCAGACTGGCTCGGCCCACTCCGGCACGAACGGCAAGGTCAGGCCGGGAACATCCCGCAACCCCGCCAGATAACCGGCAGCCACCGCCCGGCGGCGATCGTTCCACTCATCGAGCTTCGTCAATTTCGCACGAA
>JAQGOT010000121.1 GCA_028293465.1 Pedosphaera sp.
TTCAAGTCAAAACAGAGCGCGAAACATGGCGGTGCGCCTTCTCCCGCGATGGCTCGTTGACGATCGGGATGGCTGGACTGACGACCCTGGTGGAATCGTGGTCGCCCGTGGCAGACTCGGGACGAGCAGAAATGCAAGCGGGAAAAATGGATCCGAAACAATGGACGATATGAACCGGGTGTGAGGATGGTTTTTTACCGCCCGTAGCGCCTCTAACCTGGAACGAAATGGCCACGGGATCGAAACCGAAGCGGGTCATGGAGAGTTTTGGGGCTTTATTTTGCGCCCGGAAGGTGTTTGTATGGCGGCGATTAATTACGCAGCTTTCAACCAAAGTGTGCTAGTAGTTAATCACTGGCACTCTGCGGTTATTAATCAGAACGTGTGCCTCCCCTAAAATACTATGAGTCAGCAGCTTGTGACGGTCAGGTCGGACGAAGGTCCACGCCCATGCCAACCCAAAAGTCGCGCCGCGCGGAAAACGGCACCGGGAACCGCCACGGCGTTCGGCGTGGTGTGCGCTTTGATGTTCTTTTTATCAGCCGCACGGGCAGGGACCTGGGCACCGCTGCTCCATGCACCGCCGGCGGGGCTTAACAACGCCCTGCTGTTGGGGGATGGGACGGTGATGTGCGGAGACGGCGGCAAGAATTGGTATCGGCTGACGCCGGATATTCATGGGAGTTACGCCAACGGCACGTGGACCACCATGGCCACGGCGCACGACACCCGCTTATTTTATGCGTCCCAAGTCCTGACGAACGGGAATGTTTTTGTCTGTGGTGGCGAATACGGCACGGGCAAGGGAAAGGCGGAGGTGTATAATCCTTTGAACAATTCGTGGACGCTCGCTCCCGCGCCTGGGATTGGATATGTGGACGCTGAATCCAAGCTGCTGCCCAACGGGAACATCGTGCTCGAGCATAATGTGTACAACGTGGTCAGCAATAATTGGTCCACCGTCAACGCCTTGCACGGCCAAGGGGAGGCTTCCTGGGTCCAACTGCCGGACAACAGCATCCTGACGGTGGATGGCGGGGCCACCACGTCGTCACGCTTCATCCCCGCGCAAAACAAGTGGATCGCCGACGCCACGTGTCCGGTGGCGCTTTACGGCTATGGCACCGAGGAAGGGGCGTGCCTGTTGTTGCCGAATGGCAAGGCGTTTTTCATCGGCGGCACGGCCAACACCGCGATTTACACCCCGAGCGGCACGACCGCGGCCGGCACCTGGGTGGCGGGTCCCACGATGGTGTTCGGGACGAACGTGCTCGGAGCAGTGGACGCGCCGGCAGCCGTGCTGGTCAACGGCAAGGTACTTTGCGCGCTCGGGCCGACCAATGGGTTTAACGGGCCGACTTATTTTTATGAGTTTGATTCCACCACCAACGGCTTTTCGCAGGTGAATGGTCCGACCGGGCTCACATACAACAACGCCCCGTTCGCGAGCACGATGCTGAATCTGCCGGATGGAAACATCCTTTTCATCGGCGGGCAGGGGAGTACCAAGCTTTATGTGTATACGCCGGATGGCACCCCGTTGGCGACGGCCCTGCCGGTGATCACCAGCATCACCGAAAATGCGGACGGTTCGTATCACCTCGCCGGCACCGGACTCAACGGCATCACCAGCGGCTCGGCGTACGGGGACGATTGGCAGATGGGCAGCAACTATCCGTTGGTACGTATGACCAATGATCTCACCGGCAATATTTACTACGCGCGAACCTACGGCTGGAACAGCACGGGCGTGGCGACCGGCAACCGGCCGGTCACGACGGAGTTTTTGTTGCCGAACAATTTACCCGCGGGAAGCTATACGATGGTGGTGACCGCCAGCGGCAGCAGCTCGGCGCCCACGAATTTTACTTACGCGCCGCCGAGCGTGCCGACCGGGTTCGTCGCGACGAACGGTTTGAATGCGCAGGTCGGGTTGACGTGGAACGCAGCTCCAGGGGCAACGAGCTACAACCTGAAACGTTACACGGCCAGCGGCGGGCCTTACTACTCGCTCGCGGTCAACCTGACCGGCACCAATTATGTGGACACGGGATTGACGAACGGGGTGGCACATTATTATGTGGTTTCTGCCGTGGGCAGCGGTGGTCCGAGCGTCAATTCCGCCCAAGTCACCGGGACTCCGTTGGGGCCGCCGCCGACTCCGGTTGGCTTTAGCGCCATGCCTGGCAACGGCCAAGTGATCTTGAAGTGGACGGCCAGTGTTGGGGCGACAAGCTACATCTTGCAGCGGTCCACGAGCAGCGGCGGACCTTATACAATTGTGGCCACGCCGACGGCCACAAATTACACCAACATCGGCTTGGTGAACGGCACCACGTATTATTACATCGTCTCTGCTCAAAACGCCCGCGGTCCGAGCGCCAACAGCCTGCAGGTCAGCGCGGTCCCTTCCACGGTTGCCAACGGCTTGATCGGTTACTGGAAGTTGGACGAAGGTTCGGGAATCACCACGGCTGATGCCTCCGGCAACAACAATGCCGGCGCGTTGATAAATGGTCCGACCTGGCTCACCCCGGGCAAAGTCGGCCCGGCCGCGCTCCAGTTCAATGCCGCGAGCCTGCAGTTGGTCTCCGTTCCGGACGCGGTCAGTCTGGACCCCACCAACGGGTTGACGATCACGGCTTGGGTTAATGCCGCCAACTGGAGCGGGAACCGGCGGGTGCTGCAGAAGGGGGATGGCGACAATCAGTACCGGCTGCTGGCCGAGGGCGGGGTTTTTAAATTCGATCTGAGCGGGGTGGGCTCGCTGACCACGACCTTGCCGGCGGTGGGCACCTATGTCCACGTCGCCGGAACGTGGAATGGCACCACGATGGCGATTTATTACAATGGCGTCCTTAAGGCCAGCCTTGCGGCCGCCGGCACCAATCGGACCACAACCGACACGCTGGCCATCGGCGCAAAAAATGGCAGCGGCACCGCCGGCGACTATTTCCAAGGCACACTGGACGATGTGCGTGTTTATAACCGCGGTCTGAGCGCTTCGGAAATCAGTGTGGTCATGGCGCCGCCGCTGGGAGTGCCAACGGGATTGACGGCGACACCGGGCAACGGGCAGGTGAGCCTGTCGTGGGCGGCCGGTTCCGGCGCGACGAGTTACGACGTGAAGCGCTCCACGACCAGCGGAGGCCCGTACAGCACGGTGGCCAGTCCAACTGCGACGAGTTATTTGAATACGGGATTGGCCAATAACACGACGTATTACTATGTGGTCTCGGCGGTGAATGCCAGCGGTGAAAGCGTCAACTCCACGCAAGCCAGCGCCAAGCCTTTTGGGCCGCCGATTGCCTTGAATGTATCACCGGCGGTGAGCGGACAATTCAGCCTGCAATTTGTGGGAACGGACGGGCAGGATTACGTGATCGAGATTTCCCCCGACTTGATCAATTGGACGCCGGTTTCGACCAACACTCAGAGCGGCGGCTCCTCCACGTTCACCGATTTGAACGCGACAGATGCCGCGCGCTTCTACCGCATCCGGCAGTAATGACAGGCGGCAAATTGCCCCGGGGGGCATAACCAATGGCACTGCCCCCGGTTTGGAGACCGAAGCTGGGAGGATGGCCAGCGGGCTTGGCTCCATGCGCCGTAGGGGGGAAGAGTTAGAGTGGGAACGCTCGCCCTCATCCCTTCCTTCTCCCCGAGGAGAAGGTGAACCGGCTGCCGCTCCGGAAAGGTTTAGGATTGCGGTTGCAGTCTCCCGTCCTGGGCAGTCCGGAGGGCCTTGTGCGGATGCGCCCGTTGACCCGCGCGTTGACGGTTGGGATAAATTTTGTTATCAATTGACTTTATCATAACCAAAACACTTCCCCGATACATGAGAGCAATGACGTCCGGGCTGTTCCTATTTCTGGCGCTCCTGCAATGCGGTTTTTTCCCCGGCTCCCTGCAAGCGGTCGAGACGGGTGTGGAACGCGGCCCGCGGCGGAGCGAAGCCAAGGCGGAAGAGGTGATCAACTTCAGCCTGCTTGATTATAAAGGAAAACACTACGAGTTGCGACGGAGTGAGGCCCGCGTGGTGGTGCTTTTCTTTACGAGCTTTGGGTGCCCGATCGCCCGGCAGAGCATGCCGAAGCTCAAGGCGCTGCGGAAACAATTCGGCGGCGGCGAGATCGCCCTCTGGCTGGTGAACTCCTCTCCGCAGGAGGACCCCGATGACCTGACCATTCAAATGCTGGTGGGTTCCCGGAAGAACCGACCGGGCCAGGAACCGGCGGTGAACGTGGAATCCGCCCGGCTGGAACTGCTCAAGTCCGCGGTGGGCGACCTTCCAGTTTTGCGCGATGAACTCCAACTGGTTGCCCGCTCCCTGGGTGTCACCCGCACCTGCGATGTGATCGCGATCGACACCAAGACCTCGAGCATCGTCTATCGCGGGGCAATCGATGATCAGTCGATCGAAGGCGCTCAAAAGCCCAACCCTACGCAGAACTTCCTGGCCCTCGCGCTTCAGGAATTTTTGGCCGGCAAGCCGGTCACGACTCCGAAGACTCAGGTGCATGGCTGTCGGATCACTTTCGAATCAGAGACACCGAAACAACCGATTTCCTATGTTGGCGAGATCGCGCCTTTGTTGCAAAAGCATTGCGTCGGTTGCCACAGCCCCGGCCAGATCGGCCCGTTTGCGATGTCGAGCTACGCGAAAGTCAAAAACTGGTCGGCGATGATGGAGGAGGTGGTGCTTGACCGCCGCATGCCGCCCTGGCACGCCGATCCGCATTATGGAAAGTTTGCCAATGACCGCACGCTCACACCGGTGGAGACGCACGCGTTGCTGGAGTGGATTGGACAGGGTTGTCCGCGCGGCGAGGGCGAAGACCCGCTTACAAATGCCCTCCCGGCGGCGGCCATCTGGACGCTTGGCCAGCCGGATTTTGTCGTGCCGTTGCCCAAGCCGCAAACCATCCCAGCCACCGGCACGCTGAAGTATATTTATCAGGATTCCGAGTTTGAGATGCCGCAAGACACCTGGCTCCGCGCCGCAGTATGCCGCGCGG
>JAQGOT010000137.1 GCA_028293465.1 Pedosphaera sp.
CCGCCAAAGTAGGCTTATCAGATGCCCAAACCAGCGAACTGCTTCGGTTGCAGGACCGTTACCAATTCAGCCTCCCCCGGAACCTCTCCGATCCCACAACCTGCCTGGGCCACAACCTGAACGGCTACCTGGGTTTGCTGGCCATCGGCGCGGCGTGCGAGAACCAAGGCTACAAGCGGATCGCCGAGCGCTCCACCAAACTCCGTCAGGCCTCCATGCGCGCTTTCGCCACCTATCTGCAGCGACGCCCCTCGCCCGACGACCTCCTGCACGAACTCTCCCGGGTGGCCACCGTTCCCCCGTTTATTGCCGAGGCCATTCGCCGGGATGTCGAGCGGTTGGTGAACCCACCGGTGAAACAAACCACCGCCCCCAGCCTCTCCCTCCGTTCCTGACCCTCGCCCCAGTCCGCAACCCATCTTTCAGGCCGTGGGCAAACTGCCGGGTGAAGCGCGGCGAGATCCCTCCGCTGCGGTTGCGCCGGAGGTTCGATGCGTGGCTCGGGTCGGCTTGCGAACGCGCCTCGTTTTTCTGGAACGCTTTTTTCGCTCCGACCAGAAATGCGCCAGCAACACCAACGTGGTGGCCAAGACCACGGCCCCGACGAAGGCACAAAGCATGATCACCCGCGAGTCACCAATCCGTTCGCCCTGGAGCGCCAGAATTCTTTGCTTGATCGAGGAAAGGTCCATACCAAACCCGGTCCGCCCTACCCGGGCAGTCCGTCCGTCATCCGCCGTTTAAAGGAAGACGTTCAACACCCGGGAAATGTTCCATGGCTTTGGCATTTATTTTGAGGCTCGGGCTGCTCGCGCCGAATCGCCCGTGTCTCCCGATTCTATGTTTTGACCTTTCGGCCTTGCTAAAATAGGCTGCCTCTCATGCGCTTCCATCTTGCCGTCATCCTGGGCTTGCTCCTGCTCGCCGCCCGACCCGCCGCGGCCCTCGATTACCACTTCGACGGCAGCATTTCCGAGCCGGTCCTGCGCAATTACCTCTCGCGCTCCATGACCATCATGTACCTGCTCTCCGACCACGACGACCTCGACGAAAACCTACGCATGATGACCAACTGCGGCGTGAAATTCGCCGGGCGCGCCGTCTCTCAGTGGGGCCGCAAGGAAGGCGGCGAATCCGCCCTGCCCAAAAAACTCCAGCTCGCCACCCGCAACGCCGCCAAAGTCCACGCCGTTGACCCCGAGATCATCCTGCAAGCCTGCGTCTTTGAGATTGTTTCCCAAGATGTGGGCAACCTCCCCGTCCCGCCCTGGGCCTTCGAAGCGCTGGGCAAACCGGTCGAGCAGCGCAACTTCCGTTACGACCAGATGCTCTATCCCAGCGGACGCGGCACCAACCATTGGGGCCAAGGCGCCTCCATCCCGGACGTGAGCCGCGATGAAACCAAGCTCTGGTTTTATTATCTCGCCGCTTCCTATATCGACGCCGGCTGCGAAGCCATCCACTTCGGCCAAGCGGAGATCATGAACGGCAACGACCCGCATCTCGATCACTGGGCCGAGGTGCTCGCCTCCACCCGGCGATACGCCGCCACGCATGCCCGGCGTCACTTCGTCCTGTGCGATGCCCATGTCCCCCACGGCGGCCTGGTCCGCCAAGGCAAGCTGCTCCTCGACTTCCATTCCTTCCCGCTCCGCATCGAGGAACTGCCCGACAAACCGCGGCAAGCCCAATTACGGGTCGGCTATACCGACGCCATTTACGGTCACAGCAAAGGCGGCGTCACCCCGAGCGGCTGGTCCTGCCAACACCTCCCCTTTCTCGTCGAGTTCGACAACTACGGCCACAGCCGCCAACCCGGTCAGCCCGGTCAGGGCAAGTTTTGGGTCTGGGGCTGGGACGAAATCACCTGGTTCGCCGAGCAACCCGAAGCCGACCGCAACCAATGGCTCCGCTACGCCTCGCAATGGGTCCGCGAACACGACCCCGAAGGTTACCTCGAAATGCCCGGCGCCCGCTGCCTGGCCGAAGCCCCCGACGGCAAGCTCTGGTATCACGTCAACCAACCCAACCCGGCAATCCCCGACGCCTTCAACCAGGAGCCCACCATCCGCGCGATTTGGGCCGGAGACACCGCCACCCCAAATCCCAACCCGGCCGCGAGGCCAAACCCGTAGCCTCATGACCGGTTGCCGTGCGCCGTGTAGCGGCGTGCATACCCCTAAAAATCTGATGGCTTGATAGACGGGGTGGGGTTGCCTACCTTTGGACTTCAAAAAAGGGACATGGACTTTACTCATAAACCGCGCTCCCCGGGGGGAATTATGATTTATTCCCAATTTGGGAACCAGTTATTGACAGGTTATCCCCAATAGGGAACATTATGCGTGTCATCAGTCGCAAGCCCCTGCGTGAGTTCGCGGCAAAGCATCCTCCGGCCAAGGCGCCGCTGGACGCGTAGTTTGCGGAAGCGAGCCGGGCGGATTGGGCCAGCTTCGCGGAGGTGAAGGCTGCCTACGGCAGCGCGGATGTCGTGGCAGGCAACCGGGTGATTTTTAACATCGGCGGCAACAAATACCGGCTGATTGCAAAAGTCGCCTACAAAAGCCGCACGCTGTACGTGCGCTTTGTGGGAACCCACGCGGAATACGACAAGATTGACGTCAAAACCATTTGAAAGTGCGGCAATGAAACCAAGAGTCATCCATACCGAAGCCGACCATGAGGCGGCACTTCAACGCGTTGGTGCGTTGATGGAAAACGATCCAGATCCGACCTCTCCCGAGGGCGAAGAGCTGGAGTTGTGGAGCCTCCTGGTGGAGCGCTACGAGCAGGAAAAATATCCAATGGACCTGCCCACGCCGCTGGCGGCGATTCAATTCCGGATGGAGCAGCAGGGATTAAGGCCGAAAGACCTGGTGCAATATCTGGGTTCACCGAGCAAGGTTTCGGAAATCCTCAACGGCAAACGTCCGCTGACGCTGGCGATGATCCGGCGGCTGCATGACGGGTTGGGAATTCCGGCGGAGGTTTTGATCGGCGAGAAATGCGCCGCGCCCGCAGTGGAAGTGCCGGTGGAGAAATTCCCGGTGAAAACGATGTATGAGCGGGGATGGTTTGACTGGTTCACCGGCAACTGGAATCAAGCGCGGGAACAGGCGGAAGAACTGTTGCTCCGCTTCTTCAACAACCATCTGGATTTGCAGGCGATCCCGGCCTTGCACCGGCAAAATGTGCGTTCGGGGTCAAAGGAGGATTTGTTTGCGCTGCACGCGTGGAAAACCCGGGTGATCCGGGTGGCAACGGCCAGGCAGATCAAAACGCCGTTTGAGGCGGCCGCCATCAACGAAAAATTCGTGAGTAATCTGCGGGCGTTAAGCCTGCACGCAGACGGGCCAAAGCTGGCGGTGTCGTTGCTGGAGCAATATGGCATCCCGGTGGTGATCGAGTCACATTTGCAAGGCACGCATTTGGACGGCGCGGCGTTGCGGATGGCGGGTGGCGCACCGGCGATGGCGTTGACATTGCGGCATGACCGGTTGGACAATTTCTGGTTTTGCCTGTTCCACGAACTGGCGCATGTCATCAAACACCTTTGCGGCGATGAAACGGATGCGTTCTTCGACAATCTGGAGGCCAAGGGCGACGGAGCGGAGACCGAGGCGGACCAGTTCGCATTGGACGGGCTGATTCCGCCAATGGAATGGGCCAAGATCAGGAAGGCCAAACTCACGGCGAAAACCGTGGTTGAAGAAGCCAGGCGGTTGGTGGTTCATCCCGCAGTTATTGCGGGCCGAATCCGGCGGGAGAAACAGGATTACTCGAAGTTCAGTCAATTAGTCGGCCAGGGCCAAGTGCGAGTCCTGTTTCCCGAATGGCGTAATTAATCTTGCGTGAGCCAGACCAACGTCGGCTCACTTAAAGTGGAATGCACTTTCCTCTGAAAGGGCTGGGGGGTTGAAAAAAGGGTTAAATACAAGCTTGCATGGCATCAAAATTCGTCAGAAGAATAGGGCTGTATTTCTGACAAAATAAGGATGCCAATCTGCATGAAAAGCATTGATGCCAAAATGTTAAGCCGCATTTATGGCCATGGGAAGGGTGCGGTGTTTACCCCGAATGCCTTTTTAGACATTGGGAGCCGCAATGCCATCGATAAGGCGCTGTCACGTTCAGCCGCCAAAGGGACAATCCGGCGACTGGCCCGAGGGCTATATGATTACCCAAAAACTCATCCAAATCTGGGGTTATTGTCCCCGAGCCCGGATACGATTGCCAAGGCGCTACAAGATCGGGATGCCATTCGATTGCAACCTTCCGGCGCGTATGCCGCGAATTTCTTGCATTTGTCCGACCAGGTTCCGGCAAAAATCGTGTTCCTTACCGATGGTGCCTCAAAGACGGTGCGCATCGGCAAGCAGGAAATTCGGCTCCAAAAGACCACCCCTAAAAAATGGCAGCGGCTGGTCGCATGAGCGGGTTGGTGATCGAAGCGTTACGTCATCTTGGCAAGCAGCACA
>JAQGOT010000135.1 GCA_028293465.1 Pedosphaera sp.
CACATCCGCCGGCTTGGCGATGCGCTTGGTCCAAGAGAGTTCGGTGACATGGACGAGACCCTCGACGCCGGGTTCCAATTCCACAAACGCGCCGTACGGCACGAGGTTGACGACCTTGCCCTTGACCATCGCGCCGATCGGGAACTTCGCTTCGATATTGTCCCAAGGATTGGCGAGCTTCTGCTTGAGGCCGAGGCTGACCCGTTCCTTTTCCTTGTTGATGTCGAGCACCACCACATCCACATCCTGGCCCACGCGGAGGATGTCCGAGGGGTGATTGACGCGGCCCCAGCTCATGTCGGTGATATGGAGCAAGCCATCGATGCCGTTGAGGTCGATGAACGCGCCGAAATCCGTGATGTTCTTGACCGTGCCCTTGCGGATGTCGCCCGGGGTCATGTCGGAGAGCAGCTTCGAGCGGCGCTCAGTGCGTTCCTGCTCGATCAACTCGCGGCGGGACAGAACGATGTTCTGGCGTTCCTGGTTGATCTTGACGACCTTGAAATCGTAGGTGTTGCCGACGTACGCGGCGAGATTCTTGGAGGTGGTGACGTCGATCTGGGAGGCGGGCAAAAATGCTTCCACGCCGATGTTGACCAGCAAGCCGCCTTTGACCACGGCTTTGACTTTGCCGGCGATGGTGCCGCCTTCATTGCAAATGGTGAGGATCTTGTCCCAGTTCTGCTTGAACTCGGCCTTTTCCTTGGAGAGGACGACCATGCCGTCCTTGTCTTCGAGCTTCTCGATCAAGACGTCGACTTCGTCACCGACCTTCACCAGCTTGATGTCGTCGAATTCATTCCCGGCGATGACGCCCTCGCTTTTATAACCGATGTCCACCATGACTTCCTTCGGGCGGACTTCAATGACGGTTCCTTTAACAATTTCGCCGGCAGCAAAGCGCATGGAGCTTTGCTTCATGGCTTCTTCCATTGTGAGCATAACGATTCTGTATTGAACAACTGCGGGAGGCTTTGGCCAGCGCCGAGGCGCTGTCGAAGACCCCATTGCCTAACGTACCATACGTTGCAGGGCAACGGAGGTTGAAGGTTAGGTTATTGGTTAACTTTCTTTTCTCAGCCTATGTAATGAACCTCCGCACACGCGGTGTTCAGGCAAGATATAAAATAAGCCTCTGGAGACGGGTTGCAAGGGTAATTTGCAACAAAAAAGCGGCTGGGGCGTGAGCCGCAGCCGCCTGAAAAATCAGGGTAAGACTACTTCTTGTCGTCTTTCGTTTCGGCCTTCTTCTCGTCTTTCTTTTCGGCCTTCTTGACTTCGCCACTGCCGCCACATTTTTCGCATTCCTTGCCATCCTTGGCGGCGGCCACGCAGCATTTATGGCTGCAGGCCTTGTCGGTATCGGCGGCTTTTTTGCAGCAGTCAGCTTGTTTCGCGAGAGCGGAGCCGGCCAGCAGGGCCAAGGCACAGGTAACAACCGTGAATAATTTGATGAACTTCATATTTATCCTCTTAGCGGTCTATCGTTCTGTTTGATCAACTGATACGACTTTTCTTTTCCGGCCTGCCACTAAACTCTGACAGCGACTCAGCCGCAAGTTCAAGGCATCGGATGTGCCCGAATTCTATCATACCCCCCTGCAATGTCCACAACATTTTGGCAAACTCCTGTCCTACAGCGGCTTCCGAATATCCTCCCCGCCCATTACCGCGTGCCACACACTATAAAATCGGAACAAGGTTCACCACGCACAAGCGCATTGGTGGGGCGAGCGTACCCGCGAGCCGTCCCCGATCAACCATTTGGAGGGCTGAGTTCCACGACGCCCTGAACTTTCCACTTGGTTTCTTGGTTTCTTGGTTGTTCACCCTTCCCGTTTCGAAGACCCTGGAATAGCAGGGATTGGGTTCGTTTGGATTCGGAACATCGGACGTGCGCAAGCATCCTGGATTCACCGCCACCGCGCTACCTCCCCGGAGCGCGAGCGGTCCCCGATCGCAGCGGCTAAACACCGCACGGTCCGCCAAATTCCTCCCCAATCTCCGGACTGAAAACTGAAAACTTTCCCAACTCGGATTTGCGCGTAATAACTGCGAACCCAAATCGCCCACCGTCGACCTTGGCCATTGGAAATTGGTGCTTGGGGATTCTTTGGGGCTTGGCTCATTGGGCATTGGGCCTTTTCCCCCATCGGCCATGCGCTAGCACTTTGTCATTGGACATTTCAGTATATTTGTTCTTTTGGGGGTGTACAGCCGTTACAGGCGTTACAATGTTTGCCCCCAACCACTTATCCCGCATGCAAAGCGTTACATTGCCGTTACACCCGTTACATTGTTGCCACGCAACCGCATCAGAGTCGTACAGGTCGTTACATCACCCGTTACACGGGTCGTAACAGTCGTAATAAATGCCTCCGCATGCCGGGTGAGGCGAGCGACGAGCCGGCTCCATTCCCGCCGTTAAGAACCCAAGCTCAAGCGGTGAATAGACGGGCCGGCGTTTCATCGTTAACGGTAGGGGGAGGCTCCCGCCGAGCCCTGACTTCTCCCCGCCGTGGACGATCCCCAAACTACACAGCCGCAGGAGGGAGCTCCGCGTCGCCCAGACCACTCCAACTCCAGCACCCTCAACCATTGACCGCCCCCAACCCCAAAGTGGGTTGTGCAACAAAGCCCAGGGTTGCCCGATTTCCAGAGGGCTACCCTGGGTCAATCCAAGCCTCTCCCCATCACTCTCGCGCCGTGCGCGGCGAACCCCGGCGAGCATCTCCGGGTGCCGTAAAGGTTTTTTTGCAACCACCGCGCCCCATATTCCCTCGCACAATGATTCCCGCAGCCTTAATTTCGGATGGGGAATGAACCTCTCCATGGTCGTGTTGGCCCGTTTCAATAGCACGCTCGCGACCGGCGGAATAATGCGGCTGGACAAGGCTAAACCAGCGGTTCAGGCTCACAATCGTAAACCGGGATAGGCGGCAGCCGCACCTTGCGCTATGAGCATTGTCCTCCAACACAACTGGTCGGTCATCGGGCCGGGCGGACACTACGGCGTGTTCCAGTATCGGACCGGTTCGGGCGTGCTGGACGCACAGACCGCAGTGATGCTTGGGCCGACGCATTTTCAGATTCCTCTTCCAATTTTTGCCATTGCTGCCTTGGCTTGTGTTGCCATTGTTTTGTTCACGATGTGCATCCGACTTGGAGCTAGAAAACATGAAACTGTTGCCGCCTAACTATGCTCTGCAGCAAACAGTCCGGTCACGTCACTCGCGACAGTCCGACGCCCGCAGGTTGCTGTCGCTGGATCGTTAGATCGCTTCGCACATCATGTTCGCTGCCATAAATCCAGACGCTGAGATGGGACCAACGGGTATGTTCATTGGTGCTGGTATTTTTGCGCTCGTTGCTTGCGGCACTCTCATTTCCGGTTTGCATCCGCGTTGGCGAGGAACTGCTACTTGGCACGGACTTGTTCCCAGATCTGTTTTTGGATCGCTTGCGTTTTCAGTTGGTGTATTGATCATGGCTATTGCTATGGTGGTTTGTGGCGTGCGTGATCAGCCTGGGCCGTTTGTCGGAGTTGACTTGTGGCTTTTTTTTGGCGGTGCAGCTTTGCTTGTTCTCGGGCTAGTCTCTGATTTAGTTCAGAGTGTAAGGAAAAAATGACGAGAGTATCAAATCGTTGCAGCGAACGGCGGCATCACGCTATTGTTCCAATCCACGCATCCCGTGGGCCGGGTCGCTGAACTTGGTTCGTTAGCCTCCAATGTCCACCGCTTGGTCAAAATTGGTTGAGATTCGCGAGCGGATTCCTGTCGCCGGATTGGGTGTGAGTCTCGACGTTCCGGTCAACACTTTGCCGCTGATCGGAGAGTCGCCGTATTCGTTGGACCGTTTTGGCCTGAAGCAGTGGTTTAAGATTGCTCCACATCAGTTTATCCATACGCGTTATGATGCGCCGCAGCTGTTTGGTGGCTTTGCGTGGGCGCCTTCGGATGGAGCTTTGGCGCTGGCTTTGACGGGCGACACATTTTTTGACGATGACGCTACACAGATTCCGCCGAGTGACTTGTTGCCAGATGGCAGGAGTTATGACTTGCCGAATATCGCCCGACTCGGCGGGGAGTCTGGAGATTCGCATTTTAGTAACGTCCAATTGGAGACTGTGCACGAGGTTTACTTCCGCCGATTTTATTATTATTATCGAGATTGCTCGACGAAATCAGATGAGCCGCCTTTTTGCATTAGAGTGGTGCCGACCGAAGGGCTGTGGCTCGAGTCTTGCCTGTTAGGCATGGAAAAGTAAACCGTATGGCAACCAACGCTGAAGCATTTCGGAGATTGGCACTTTCGCTGCCTGAGGCGGAAGAACAGGATCATCGCGGACATCCATCATTTCGCGTCGGGGAGAAGATTTTTGCGACGCTTTGGCCGGATGAACACCGTGCGGTCCTGAAGCTGCGCCTGGAGGATCAGGCCGACCTGCTATCCGCCAGTCCCAAGGTGTTTTCGCTGAATGCCTGGTCGAAGCAGGGCTGGACGAACATGGATCTGGAGCAGATCACTGTCCCCGAGTGCCGTGAGCTGCTGGAGCAAGCTTGGCGTATCGTCGCACCAAAGAAGCTGGTGCGTTTACACGATGAAGATAAAACCGCCTAACAACCATGCGCTGCATCTAACGGCCGCCCCGCTTTCGGTTTCCACACTTGGTTGGCTCCCCTGAAATTTCCGTTTTCATCCCTCTTCCCTTCTGTGTTCCCCCGCCGCATTCGCGTGGGTTGACCCGCTTAAAATATTTGGCTTTAATCCGATCATGCCTCTGATTACGAGCAGCAAGACGCGAGCTTCTTATGACGTGATTGTGGTCGGTTCCGGCGCCGGCGGGTCGATGACCGCTTATGTCCTGGCCCTGGCCGGGGTGAAGGTGCTGATGCTCGAAGCCGGACGCAACTACACCCCCGAGACGGAAACCCCCATGTGGAACATTCCCAAAGACGCGCCTCTGCGGGGAGATGCCACACCCGACAAACCGTTCGGCTTTTTCGACGCCACCGTCGATGGCGGTTGGCGGGTGCCGGGCGAGCCTTACACGAAAGCGGCGGGAACCGACTTCCAGTGGTGGCGAACCCGCATGTTGGGCGGCCGAACCAACCATTGGGGCCGCATCGCTTTGCGCATGGGACCTTATGATTTCAAGCCCCAGGCCAGGGATGGGTTGGGCATCGATTGGCCGATCTCTTATGAGGATCTCGCTCCGTATTACGATAAGACGGAAGCCTTGATCGGTGTGTTCGGGTCGAACGAAGGTCTGGAAAACACCCCCAACTCCTCCCCGGGCGTGTTGCAACCGCCGCCCGTGCCGCGCGGTTATGAGCGGTTCACCAAGAAGCATTGCGACAAGTTGGGAATCCCGGTCATTCCGTCGCACCTCGCCATTCTGACCCGCCCGCTAAACGGTCGTTCCGCCTGTTTCTATGCAACCAACTGCGGCCGTGGTTGTTCCATCAAAGCTAATTTCCAATCCACGACCGTCCTGCTCCCGCCCGCCATCAAGACCGGGAACTTGGATATCATCACCGATGCGATGGTCCGGGAAGTGACGCTGGACAGCTCTGGCAAGGCGAATGGGGTCAACTATATCGATAGAGTAACCAAGGAAGACCGTCATTTCTCGGCAAAAGTGGTGGTTTTGGCCGCCAGCGGGTGTGAATCCGCCCGTATTCTCCTGAATTCCAAAAGCAACCTGTTTCCCAACGGGTTGGCCAACAGCAGTGGCAAGGTTGGTCGTTACCTGATGGATACCGTTGGTGCCAGCCTTGTTGGGCAGATTCCCATGCTGGAAAATGTGCCGCCGCACAACGAGGACGGCGCTTCGGGAATGCATATGTACATGCCGTGGTGGGGTTACAAGGACCAGGCCGCCAACAAGCTGGATTTCCCGCGCGGTTACCACATTGAATTCGGCGGTGGCCGGCGCATGCCGGCGGCTGGGATGTTCGACGGACTGGAAGACCATACCGGCGGCAGTTACGGCAAGAAATATAAGGAAGACGCGCGTCGCTATTATGGATCGTTCCTCTGGTTCGCCGGTCGCGGCGAAATGATCCCTAACGACGATTCCTACTGCGAGATTGATCCTGAGGTGAAGGACAAGTTTGGGATTCCGGTGCTGAAGTTCCATTGGAAATGGGCCGGGTATGAGACGCGCCAAGCCGCGCACATGCAAAGGACGTTCGCGCAGATCATCGAAGCCATGGGCGGCAAGCCGGTGACCAAGCCGGAATTCGACGGCGCCAAGGCGATCGCGCCCGGCGGCAAAATCATCCATGAAGTCGGTACGACCTGCATGGGTGACAAAAAAGACCGCTCGGTGCTCAACCAATATTGCCAGACTTGGGATGTGCAGAACTTGTTCGTCACCGACGGCGGCCCGTTCCCGTCCAATGCGGATAAGAATCCGACGCTGAGCATCATGGCCCTAGCCTGGCGCAGCAGCGAATACCTGGTGGAGCAGTTGAAAAAGGGAAATATTTGACCAGCGAAGTTCACGGGTCTGAAACGTGAAATACAAAGCCAAATTATGAGCGAGCACGACCAGAACGAACCGAAGCGGATGGACCGGCGCGAGGCCTTGAAATGGGTGGGAGCAGCGCTCCTAGCCTATCCCATGCTTGAATGGACCAGTTTTGGCGCTGCCGTTCCGGGGATCAAACGCACGCTGAGCGACCCGGATTTGCTGCATCCCGGCAAACTGTGGGACCGCACCCTGACCAAGCCACAGTTGCGCACAACGGCGGCTTTGTGCGATGTGATCATCCCCGAAGATGAGAAGTCTCCCGCCGCCAGCAAGCTGGGCATTCCTGATTTCATTGATGAATGGGTGAGCGCGCCGTATCCGATTCAGCAGGAGGATCAGAAGCAAATCATCGAGGGCTTGGCGTGGCTGGACACGGAAGCCAACAAACGCTTTCAAAAGGGATTCGCCGATTTAAAGGATGAGGAGAAGTGCAAGATTTGCGACGATATCTGTTTCGCCCCCAAAGCCAAACCTGAGTTTTTGACCGCCGCGAATTTCTTCGCCAAGATGCGCGATTTAACCGCGACGGGCTTTTATACCACCAAGGAAGGGATGAAGGATTTGCAGTACATCGGCAACACGCCGCTGCTCGTTTTCAAAGGCCCGCCCAAGGAAGTGCTGGAACATCTAAAGCTCAAATAGTCAATTGGTTGGCGGCGGGCTGAGGCGTTTGTCCTGTTCCGCTTGTGAAAAAAAACACAAATTCAACTTGCCTCAGTTTTCTTTGCTGATAAGCTTCTCTGAGACAGCGGTATTCCAGCCGCTAATCCTATGCAAACAAGCACCGAAGTCGGCTACAATTCAAAGATCGAGGGTGAGGTCATTGTCACCAAAGTCGATGCCGCGCTGAATTGGTTTCGTAAAAATTCCCTCTGGCCGATGCCGATGGGTCTGGCTTGCTGCGCGATTGAATTGATGGCCGCCGGCGCGAGTCGGTTTGATATTTCCCGTTTCGGCTCCGAGGTGATGCGGTTTTCGCCGCGGCAATCCGACGTGATGATCGTGGCCGGCACGGTGACCTACAAGATGGCGATGGCCGTCAAACGGATTTACGACCAGATGCCGGAGCCCAAATGGGTGATTGCCATGGGCGCGTGCGCTTCCACGGGTGGGATGTATCGTAGTTACGCCGTGCTGCAGGGAGTGGACCGGATCATTCCGGTGGATGTCTATGTGGCCGGTTGTCCGCCGCGGCCCGAAGCCCTGCTTGACGCACTGATGAAACTGCAGGGCAAGATCGCCACGGAACCGGTGCTTTCTCATAGAAAAGTGGCCGCCTGAAGCCGGCCATTGGTTAACTTTAAACTCAGAACTTTGAACCTTTTCAATGTCCGCACTCGAACTTGCGCAACAGCTCAAAGCCAAATTCAGTGATTTGATCTCCGACCCGATGGAGTTTCGCGGCGAGATCACGGTCAAGGTCCTTGATGCCGAACGAATCACTGAGGTCTGCGCCTTTGCGAAAAAGGAGCTCGGCTTTGATTACCTGGTGGACGTCAGCAGCGTGGACAATTACGGCGAGGATCCGCGGTTCACGATTGTCTATGAGCTTTACGGCTACGGCCACCGCTGCCATCTCCGGTTGAAGACCGATGTGAGCGAGGAAAAATCCGAATTGCCCACGATCTCCACTGTCTGGCGCACGGCCAACTGGCATGAGCGGGAGATTTATGATATGATGGGCGTTCGCTTCCGCGGTCATCCCGATCTGCGCCGGATTTTGATGTGGGAAGGGTATCCCTATTTTCCTCTGCGCAAGGATTTCCCCCTCGCCGGCAAGCCGAGCGAGATGCCGGAAGTGGCGTTCACGAAACCGGCGCCCTTGGAAGGCGGGCCGTTCGTCACCATCGCCGGCGGCAAGGACCGCATCGCCCGCGAACCGCGCGTGCGCATCCCCGAAACCGATGCCTTGGAAACCAACGCCCGGTTGGAACGTCGTAAAGATATTCAAGAGGCCCACGGTCATTCGCATGGTCCGGGGCCGATTGAGAAGAAGTAATTGAGTCATGGCCACAGTTCACGATCTAGAATTCAGGGACCCGCAGGCGCGCATCGCGGCTGCGAGCACGGAGATTGCTGCTCCTACGCCGCCTGAGTCGCCGGACATGCAGGGCGAGCGGATGGTCCTGAACATGGGACCGTCCCACCCGGCCACACACGGCGTGTTGCGGATCGTGCTCGAACTTGACGGCGAAATCATCACCCGGGCCGAGCCGGACGTCGGCTATCTGCATCGGGGTGATGAAAAAATCGCCGAGAACATGACCTACACCCAGTTCATCCCGTACACGGATCGGCTGGATTATCTCGCGCCGCTCGCCAACAACGTCGCTTACGCGCTGGCCGTCGAGAAGCTGGAAGGCATCGACAAGGATCTGCCGCCGCGTTGCCAGTACATCCGCGTGATTTGCTGCGAACTGGCCCGCATCTCCGCGCATTTGCTCGGCTTGGGAGCATTCGCCATGGACGTCGGCGCGCTGACGGTGTTCCTGCACACCTTCACCGAGCGGGAGAAGATTTATAACCTCATTGAAGCGCTGACCGGCGCGCGGTTCACCACCAGCTACACCCGCATCGGCGGCGTGGCGCGCGATTTGCCGCCCGGCTGGATTGAGCAATGCCGCAAATTCCTTGAGGAAGTGGTGGTCAACTTTGACGAGTCCGAGAAGCTGCTGACCCGCAACCGTATTTTCGTTGATCGCACCCGGGATGTGGGTGTGATTTCCAAGGCCGATGCCATCGATTACGGCTTGACCGGTCCCAACCTGCGCGGCAGCGGGATCGATTACGATTTGCGCAAGGCGCATCCTTACTTGGTTTATGACCAGTTGAAGTTCGATATTCCGATCGGCTCGGTGGGTGACTGCTACGACCGCTATCTGGTGCGCATGGAAGAGATGCGCCAAAGCGTGCTCATCCTGCGGCAGTGCCTTGACCAATTGCCCGACGGCCCGGTGTTGATTCCCAACGGGAAGACCGTTCTCCCGCCCAAGGAAAAGGTGCTGACCAAGATGGAAGAACTCATCCATCAGTTCATCCTCGTCACCCAGGGCGAGAATGCCCCTCCGGGAGAAATTTATTTCAGCGCCGAAAATCCCAAGGGCGAGCTGGGTTTTTACATCAACAGCAAGGGCGGCGGCACGCCGAACCGGCTGAAGATTCGCGCGCCATCGTTTGTTAATCTGAGCATTCTGCCCCATCTCCTGCCCGGGCACATGATGAGCGACACCGTTTCCATTCTGGGCTCGCTGGATTTCGTGATGGGGGAATGTGATCGCTGACCCTGGAAAAATAACATGAGCTTTTCTGTTCCAGCCAAATTAGAAGCGGAGATCGATGAACTGATCACGCACTACCCGCAAAAGCGGAGCGCGTCGCTCATGCTCTTGCATGCGGTGCAGGAGCATTTTGGCTATATCTCCAAGGACGCGGTCGAATGGATCGCCGCCAAGCTGGAGTTGCAGCCGATCAATGTTTACGAACTCGTCACGTTTTACCCGATGTTCCGGCAACAACCGGCGGGCAAGTATGTGTTGAAGGTCTGCCGCACGCTGAGCTGCCATTTGGGCGGTTCGCACAAGTTGCACGAACATTTTTGCCAGAAGCTGGGTTTGGACAGCCATGGTCATGGTCTCCAAACCACGAAAGACGGCAAGTTTTCGGTCGAATTTGTCGAGTGTCTGGCCAGTTGCGGCACCGCGCCGGTGATGATGTGCAACGAGGAGTTTTTTGAGGGTGTGAGCAACGAGAAAGCGGACCAAATCCTGGAAAAGTGCAAATGAAGGTGCTTAACTCCGCATTTAGGAATGGCTGCCGAACATGGATTCGAACCATGACAGACTGCTCCAGAGGCAGCCGTGCTACCATTACACCATTCGGCATCCCTAAGAGTAAGAAAATAAAGATTTTGGCCAGAGAGTCAAGCTGTTGATATGCCTCAGGAATACCGCCTCATCCTAAAACACGCCGACGAACCGGGTTACACACCGGATTTGGAGTGCTATTTGCGTCACGGCGGCTATGAAACCTTGAAGAAAGCGCTCGCCATCGCGCCCAAAACGCTGGCCGACGGCAAGACCGTGAGCGGTCCCGAGCAGATTCGCGATGATGTGAAGCTTTCGGGGCTGCGCGGACGCGGCGGCGCGGGTTTCTCGTGCGGTTTGAAGTGGTCGTTTGTGGACCGCCGCAGCGGCAAGCCGATTTACCTCATCTGCAATGCGGACGAATCGGAGCCGGGCACGTTCAAGGACCGCCAGATCCTGCATAAGGACCCGCATCAGATGATTGAGGGGATGATCATCTCCTGCTTCGCGAACGACGTGAAGCTCGCGTATATTTATATCCGCGGCGAGTTTCCCGAAGGGGCGCGCATTTTGAACCGTGCCTTGAGCGAGGCGCGGGCGAAGAATTTCCTGGGCAAGAACATTTTGGGCAGCGGTTACGATCTAGAGATTCATGTCCATCGCGGCGCGGGTGCTTACATTTGCGGCGAGGAAACCGGCATGATCGAGTCGCTCGAAGGCAAGCGGGCTTATCCGCGGATCAAGCCGCCATACTTCCCGGCGATCCTCGGTCTTTATCAATGCCCGACCATTGTGAACAACGTCGAAACCTTGTGCAACGTGAAGCATGTGGTGGCGATGGGCGGGGCGGAATTTTCCAAGCTCGGGACGCCGAACAATACCGGCACGCGCATTGTCAGCGTGAGCGGTCATGTGAAAAAGCCGGGCTACTATGAAGTCGAAGTCGGCAAGGCGACCATCGGCCAACTCATCAATGACTTCGCGGGCGGGTTGCGCGACGGGCGCAAGTTGAAGGCGGTCATTCCCGGCGGTTCCTCGGCCAAGGTCTTCAAGGCGGGCGAGAAGTTCAAGTTGAAGAAGAAGGGGCCCGACGGCAAAGACATCGAGCAGGAGGTTGACATGCTCGATTTGCCCTACGATTTTGATTCATTGATGGCGGCGGGCAGCATGTCCGGTTCCGGCGCGCTCATCATCATGGATGACTCGACGGACATCGTCGAAGCCCTCGCCAACCTCAGCGAATTTTACGCTCACGAAAGCTGCGGCCAGTGCACGCCGTGCCGTGAAGGCTCGCTCTGGATGAGCAAGGCGCTCCATCGCCTCACCCACGGTGAGGGCCGCAAGCAGGACGCGGATTACCTGGTCAAGATTGCCGACAACATCCCGGGCGGTCGGACCATCTGCGCCTTCGGCGAAGCCTGTTCATGGCCCGTGCAAAGCTTCGTCGCCAAGTTTAAGGACGAGTTTGTCGCGAAGGGCGAGGCCGACGAAGCGCGCCGCGCCGCTCAAAACTCCGGCGCCGGCCCGACGGCGGAACTGAAAATCGCGGCCAGTCCGCAGCATTAATTTTATGTCGAGTGTAGTGACACCTGAAACCAAGCCGGCGCCGCCCGCCATCGAGACCATCAAGGTCAAGGTGGACGGCCGGGAAATTGCCGTGCCCAAGAGCATGCCGGATGCGATGACTGGCAAGCCGGTCCCCACGACGATGATCCAAGCGTGCGCGCTGGCCAAGATCGACGTGCCGCACTATTGCTACCACCCGAAGCTGCCGGTGGTGGGTAATTGCCGAATGTGCCTCGTCGAGTTCGGCACGCCCGCCTTGGGCCCGGATCGCAAGCCGGTGACGAATCCTGACGGCACGCCGAAGATTGCCAAATCGCCGCGTCCCGCCATTGCGTGCGCGACGCCGATTTCGCCCGGGATGGAGATTTATACCAACACGCCCGGCGTGAAGCAGATGCGCGAAGGGGTGCTGGAATTTCTGTTGATCAATCATCCGCTCGATTGCCCGATTTGCGACCAGGCCGGTGAATGCAAGCTGCAGGAGTATTCGGTCGATTACGGCCAGGCCACGAGCCGGTTTGTCGAGCAAAAGGTGCACAAGCCGAAGCACGTTGATCTCGGCCCGCGCATCGTGCTGGATGACGAACGCTGCATTCTGTGCACGCGCTGCATCCGCTTCTCGAAAGACATCGCGGGCGATGACGCGCTGGGCATTGTGAATCGCGGCAGCTACAACACCCTGAGCGCCTATCCTGGCAAGCCTTTTGACAACAATTACACGCTCAACACGGTGGACATCTGTCCGGTGGGCGCGCTGACCTCGAAGGATTTCCGGTTCAAGATGCGCGTTTGGTTTCTCAAGGAAACCAAGAGCGTTTGCACCAGTTGCGCCACGGGCTGCAATATCGTGATTGGCTCGCGCGAGGAGAAGGTTTACCGCTACGAACCGCGCGAAAACGACGCGGTCAATTCCTGCTGGATGTGCGATGCCGGCCGGTTGAACTACAAGTGGATCGGCAGTGAAAACCGCCTGACCGAGGTGCGCGTCGGGCAGAACACGACCACTTGGACGAACGCGCTCAAGGAGATTTCCGAGAAGCTGGGCAAGGCCAAGCCCGGTTCGGTCGCGATTGTCGCTTCCGCCCGGCAGACGAATGAAGAGTTGTTCCTGCTCTCCAAGCTTGCGAAAAAATTCAATGCCCTGACCGATTCGGTTCCGCGCACGCAGCAAGGCGACAAGTTGCTGGTCAGCGCGGATCGGAACCCGAACAGCAACGGTGCCAAGCTCACCGGCATTGCCCCGGCGCAGATGGGTTCCAACCTGCCGAAGATTGCCGAGGGCATTCGCAATGGCACCATCAAGACGCTGATTGTGTTCGGGGAAGATGTCACCAAGCACGGTATCGGGGCTGATTTGCTCGGCAAATTGGAAACGCTCATTGTCAGCGAAATCCTGCCGAACAAGACCACGGAACTCGCTCATTACCTCTTGCCCGGCTGCGCTCATGCCGAGAAGCGGGGCTCGTTCACGAACGGCAAGGGTCGCGTGCAGAAATTCTTGAAGGCCGTGGAGCCGAAGGGCGACGCGCGGCCGGAATGGGAATTCCTGCATGAGCTCGTTTATCAGGTCACGGGCCAGAACGGCTTCGCCACCATCGAAGGATTGTTCAACCAAATGGCCAAGGAAGTTCCGGCCTTCAAGGAGCTGACCTGGGCGGGCTTGGGCGACCAGGGCGTGACAGTCCAGATTTAAACCGGAAACATGATCGCTGCGATTTCAAATTTT
>JAQGOT010000162.1 GCA_028293465.1 Pedosphaera sp.
GGATCCTCGCCCCCCTCACCGGTATTGCTCTTGCCGCCGACACGGTTCATGGCGATGGCCATGCTCTCGTGCGCTTCCTTGCTGATGGAGCCGTAAGACATCGCCCCGCTCTTGAAGCGTTTGAGAATGGACTCCACCGATTCCACCTCCGCAATCGGGATGGGTGTCGCCGCGAGTTTCAAGTCCAGCAAACCGCGCAAGGTGCAATGCTTCTCCAACTGGTCGTTGACGAGCGCGGAATACTCCTTGAAAATCTTGTAATTGGCCGTGCGGCACGCCTGCTGCAACTTGTGCACGGTTTGCGGACTGAACAGATGGACTTCGCCCTCGGCGCGCCATTGATATTGGCCGCCGACGTCCAGCGTGTGGCCATTGACCTGCCGGCCCGGGAATGCGTGTTGATGCCGGATTTGCACTTCACGCGCAATCACATCCAGGCCGACGCCCTCGATGCGCGAAGGCGTCCAGGTGAAAAATTTGTCGATGACCGATTGCTTCAGCCCGATGGCTTCGAAGATCTGCGCGCCGCGATAACTTTGGATGGTGGAGATGCCCATTTTGGAGGTCACCTTCACGACGCCTTTGACGGCGGCCTTCACAAAATTCTTGCAGGCGTCCTTATGCTTGATGTTCTTGAGCAGGCCCTGACGAATCATGTCGTCGAGCGTCTCGAACGCGAGATACGGGTTGATGGCACCCGCGCCGTAACCAATCAGCAGCGAGAAATGATGCACTTCGCGCGGTTCGCCGGTTTCGATCACCAACCCGACCTGGGTGCGGGTCCCCTCGCGGATGAGATGATGGTGCAGACCCGCCACCGCCAGCAACGCGGGGATCGGCGCGTTCTCGCGGTCGATGCCGCGGTCCGAGAGAATCAAAATATTCACACCATCCGCGATGGCATGATTGGCGCGATCGTACAACTCCAGCATCGCCTGTTCCAAACCCTGCTCGCCTTCCGCGATCCGGAACAGGATCGGCAAGGTGGCGGACTTGAAGCCCGGCAACTGGATGTGCTTGAGCTTCGCAAATTCCTCGTTGGTCAGGATCGGCGACTTGAGCTCGATCAGGTGACAGCTCTCCGGCACCGGCTTGAGCAGGTTCCGCTCCGAGCCAATGGTGGTTTCGGCCGAGGTGACAATTTCCTCCCGGATGCAATCGATGGGAGGATTGGTGACTTGCGCGAAGAGTTGCTTGAAATAGCTGTAGAGCGATTGCGGCTTGTCCGACAGGACCGCCAGCGGCGTGTCGGTGCCCATCGAACCGACGGCCTCCACACCGTCACGGGCCATCGGGGCCATCAGAATCCGCAGATCCTCGAAGGTATAACCAAATGCCTGTTGCCGCCGAATCACCGTCTCATGGCTCGGCTCCGGCGGATGACTGGCGTCAGCCACATTCGCCAGTTCAACCATGTACTTGTCCAACCACTCGCGGTAAGGCTGTTTGGTCGCGATCTGCTGCTTGATTTCCTCGTCGGCAACGATCCGGCCTTCCTCGGTGTCGATCAGGAACATACGTCCGGGCTGAAGGCGCCCCTTGTGCAGGATGCGGTCAGGGGGAATATCAAGCACGCCGACCTCGGAGGCCATTACCACGAGATCATCCTTGGTCACGTAATAGCGCGAAGGGCGCAATCCGTTGCGGTCCAACACCGCGCCAATCATCTTGCCATCCGTAAAAGCGATCGAGGCCGGGCCATCCCACGGCTCCATGAGGCAACTATGGTATTCATAGAAGGCCTTCTTCTCGTCGTTCATGGTTTCGTGGTTTGACCACGGCTCCGGGATCATCATCATGACCGCGTGCGGGAGCGAACGGCCCGCCATCACGAGCAGTTCCAGGCAATTGTCGAACATGGCGGAGTCGCTGCCATCGGTGTCGATAGTCGGGAGGATCTTTTTGATGTCGTCCCCGAACAGCGGCGATTCGAACATGGCCTGGCGCGCGCGCATCCAGTTGATGTTCCCGCGCAGGGTGTTGATTTCCCCGTTGTGCGCGATGTAACGATAGGGATGGCCGCGTTCCCAACTCGGGAAAGTGTTCGTGCTGAAACGGGAATGGACCAACGCCAGCGCGGAATCCATGTTGGGATCCGCCAGATCAAGGAAATACCGCCCGACCTGCTCGGTGTTGAGCATGCCCTTATAGATGAGCGTTTTGTAGGAGAGGCTCGCGGTGTACCAATACTCACTGCCCGGAAACCCGCCGCGGCGAATGGCATTGGTGGCGCGTTTGCGGATCACATACAGCTTCCGCTCGAACGCCATGTCATCGGTCAACTTCGGGTTGCGCTTGATGAACACATGGCGCATGAAGGGCTCGGAGGATTTGGCCGTGGCTCCCAGCGAGGAATTATCGGTCGGCACGTCGCGCCAACCGATCACGCGCTGGCCTTCCTCGGCCACGATCTTGCCAAAAATCTGTTCGCACTCCTTGCGTTCGGCTGCGCCGGGCGGCAGGTAAACCAGGCCGGCTCCGTACTGGCCTTCGGCGGGCAAATCAATTTCCTTGGCCGCGCAAACCTTTTTCAGGAAGGCATGGGGCATCTGCACGAGAATGCCCGCGCCGTCGCCGGTGTTGACTTCGCAACCACAAGCGCCGCGATGATCCAGATTCAGCAACACCTGAATGGCCTGCTGAATAATCTCGTGAGATTTCTTGCCCTTGACGTTCACCACGAAACCCACACCGCAGGCATCGTGCTCGAACTGCGGGTCGTACAAGCCCTGCTTGGGCGGCAGTCCGTTAGTTTTCATGAGCCGGTTTTCTTGCTTCTGATTTTCTGATTGCATTTTTGAGTGCGCCTGCGCGCCGCAACAAAATTAATTTTGTTATTTTTTACCTAAATGGCAGCCGTCTGCAACAGTTAGATTGAAAATTTTGCGTGTCTGACCAATCCGTACGCGACCCGGCAGGTTCTAACTCCCTGGATTACCCCCCTCCTAAGCTGCCCGATGCGAGCCCCGTACTTGTGAATAATTTCGATCAAACGAAGCGCTTTTCCAGAGGAATTTTGGTCTATTTTGCGGTTTCTATTACTTATTTGAAGCCAGCCTGGAAGGCCGTCTGGATGGTGGCGCGGCTAACCTCCATGAGTCACCCGGTGAGTTACTACGATCACCTGCGGTAATAGGTTGGGTAGTTCGCCCCAGCAGGCCGGGGCATGAAGGAGCTCTTTCCAAGGGCGAGGACCCGCCGGGTTATTTGCTTGAGATCAACCCGAATTGGGCGCGTTCAACCCAACCGGCGGTGTCACCGGTGCGGATGAAGACAAAATGACCGCGTTCCTGTTCGAGGCGGGCCATTTTGCCGGCGGGCAGCCGGCTGAGAATCTGGGCTTCGCTGGTCGGGGTCAGGCGCAAGGACGTCTGTTTCGGCAGAAGGATGCCAAGGTTCGAGCGGGTATAGACACCGACCAGCGCAGGGAGGCTGAGCAGAAAAATCGCGAAGCCCGCGGCAGCCAAGCCTTGATGCCAGTCGGCCCTGCGCCAACGCAGGATGCCCGGCAACGTCATCATGGCGACGGCCAGCCAAAAACTCAGGCAGGCGATCCAGGACCACGCGTTGGCGGGGAGCCAACTGGAACAAACCTCGTACCAGGCGAGGTCCGGCGCATCGAGCTGCGCGATCTTGCGGGCAAAGCGCAGGTTGATTCGCGTACTGGGGCTGGAGGGGTCAAGCCATTGCGCCCGTTCCCAGGCCAGCAGGGCCGGGCCGACACGACCACACTGCCATTCGGCGTTGCCGAGGTTGTGCAAAGTTCCGGCGGCTGGTGCGGTCGCCGCGGACTCACCGAATAGCACGGCGGCTTGCTCGAAGCCCCCCGCAACATACGCCTGGGAAGCCTGCTCGAAAAGATTACCGGCCGGTGCAGAACTGGCGAGGTGGCCGGGCGCGAAACAGATCAGGAGCAGCAGGCAGAGCCGTCCCACCGATTTTGCACCGCGCAGGCTGGTCGGGTTATGAAATCGCGTTCTCATAGCCTCGCCCTCAATTGATTCACAAGTTGTTCGAAGTCCGGCCGCAACGCCAGGAGCTCGGAACCGTCCTTCCCCGGGCCGCCAAACCGGAGGGCGTCGGCAGCGGTGAAAAGCCGGCGGACGACTTCGCCGGGTCGGCTCGCGCGGTCCTCCGCCGAGAGTTCCTGCAAGACGTCGGCGCAAACCAGCGCCTCGGGGTTCGCGGCTTCGTGGGGAGCGCAGGCTTCACGCAGGGCGTTGATGGCGCCGGTCACAAAGCCAGCCGCATCCTGCCTTGCCGCCGCCCGGCGGGCGACTTCAAGCTGACGCCGCAACCCGCGTCGCGCCCGGCGTTTGCGAACCACCTCGGGATGTTGTTCCAAGAAGCGCCGCCGCCGGTCCCAAGCCAACAAGCCGCCGATCCCGGCCGCCGGCACAAGCTGGAGCCCGAGGAACCACCAACGTTGTTGAAGTGGCCTCAAACTGCCCGTGCCATGCCCGGGGCCTTCGGATAACCCAGTAAGGGCGAGTTCCTGCTCGCGGTTGGTGGCATCGTCCGCCTCCGTATCCCGGGTGCGTGACGATGATGATTGTAACTTGGCCGCTGCACCGGGCGGTCCGGGTTTGACCGTGATGGGCACGGGCGGGATGGTGAGGTCAACATAGGTTCCTTGCTTTGGATCGAAGCTGCAGAACGGGATGGCCGGGGTCGATTTAATCTGGTCGCTGAGCGGGATCACGGTGTAGCTGAAAGTGGTGAACCCCCGCTGCTGGATGGCGAAGGGGGGTGCGGTGTCACCAATTGGCGGGAAGCTTTGCCACTCGCGCAGGAAAGGGATAGGCGGCATCGCCAATCGGCCCAGATTACCATCGCCGCGCACGATGACCGTCAAGGTAAGCGGATCGCCCGCGCGCACGGTGTTGGTGGAGAGCTTGGGCGCTTCGATCTGGAAATTGCCAATCGCGCCAGCGAAGCCCGGCAACCGGCCTTCCTTGGGCAGCGCTTTCACGGTCAGCACCACAGGATCGGAATCGATCAGCGAACTGGCGGTCTGGAACGCGCCGGGCTGGGCGGACATTGCGCGCATGGAGATGCCGTTGGCCTGCGCGACGAGGGTCTGCGGCCCCTCGCGCATCGGCGTGATGGTGACTTCCTGGATGAACGCCGGGTAGGACTGGCCGTTGTGCCGGATGACCTCGCGCCGCTGCCCAAAGGACGTCGGCTCGGCGAAAATGGCATCGCCGGTAATCCGGGTTTGAGACATCCCTTGCACCGTCCCGTCGCCGGGATCGAAAAGCATCACGGGAATTCGCAGAGTTTGGCCCACATAGATGTCCCCTTGGGGCAAGTCCAGGAGCAACCGTGGCGCCTCGCGCACCCCGGCGGTGCCGGCGGGAACGACGTTGAGTTGCACCTCGGGAACCGTCACGGGCTTGCCATAGGCGGTCACGGTAAAGGCAGGCACGGTGAAGGTGCCGGTGTTACCGGCGGTGACGCGAAAATTGATCGTGGTCTGGGGCTGCAGCCTCCCGGCGCCGGTCGGTTGGTAAGCTTGGCCACGACCACCGGGCGAGAACGCCAGTCCACTGGGGGCTGGCAATTGATCCGGCACCTTGACCGATTCATCCAAGGCGTTGAGCACGATGCGGTAAATGGCGCGTCCGCCGACCGGCACGGTGGGCGGGTCGAATTCGGCCTTGGCTGTCACGGGCGAATCCATGTCGATCGAAGCGGCCGAACTCACCAAGGCGCTGAATGCGTCCTGGCCGGATTGGCCGGGAGGTGGGGAGTTTAGCTGCATCGCGCCGGAGGAAGTAATGCGCATCGGCCCGGATGGTCCCTGGATGATGAGGGTGGATTGCGACGGCTTCACTGGCGGAGGGTTCGTGGCCGGCGTTTGGGCGGAGCACACGGTGGCGGCGATGACCATACATATGCCCCAAACTAATCGAAATGGTGGTTGGAACTTCATTCGCATTATTTCACCAATTTTCACCAATCGCGACGGTTTTTCATATCTTTAGGGGTGCCGGTGTCGGAGACGCCCAAAGGGAGCTTGCGGTTCGTGTCCAGACGCAACATGCCCAACAGCCCTTCCGCCTCCTCGGGGCTCAACATCTTTTTCTCCTTGCCATCTTTGGAGGGTCCTTCCTTCTGGCCCGGCTTTGGTTCCTTGGGCGCTTTGCCTTCTTCTTCATCGTCGTCGTCCTCCTCCTCGCCGCCCTTGAATTGCCGGCCGGGATCGCCCTGCATCTTTTCCTTCATCCTCTTCAGCTTTTGGTGCAGGTCGCCGTGCTTTTTATCCATCCCGCCCTTCATTTGCATCATCATCTGTTGCTGATCCACTAGCTTCGCAATCTTACGATCCACGATCTCGGCGTTGATCTGCGAATCCTTGTCGGAGGGACGCAATTCCTGGGCGCTTTTGAAGTCACCGGCCGCACGGCGCCATTTTTCCAGCACCGCGCCATTGGACTCCAGCGCTTTCTTGACGGCCTCGGTGGCGGCCCTTAACTCCTTGTGCGCGCCGCGGCCCTG
>JAQGOT010000178.1 GCA_028293465.1 Pedosphaera sp.
CTCGTTGCACAGGACGGCCCCGCTCCGCCAGCCAGCGACGCAGTTCGCGGTGGTTGTCGATCTCCCCATTGCAGACTGTCACGATTCCGGTCTCCGCGTCCACGATCGGCTGGCGGCCGTCGTCCAAGCCGCGGATCGCCAGCCGGGTCGCGCCTAAAACCGCCAACTCCGTGGCCACCTTCCCGAGGTCATCCGGGCCGCGGTGCGCCAGTGATTGGAGCATGGCCTCCACCCGGAGGCGGGTGGCCTCGGGATCAGCAAGGCCGGCAAAGGCGACGGTACCGCAGATGCCACACATAGGTCAGGGGGTCCCGGGAGCCGGCAGCAGGGCGCCCGCGAAATCCAGAGCCAGCGGTTGGACCGTGGCTCCCCGGGCCGCGGCGATGGTCTGCAGTTTTTCCCGTTCCCACTCAGGCACGATGAGGTAAACCGCGGTTTTTCGGGACGCCAGCCAGTTGTCAAATTCCGCGAACGGCACAATTTGCCCGGCCATGTGCGGGTCTTTCTCCAGACACGAGAGGATGTAATTGCTCGTCAATTCACCGCCGTCGTACGAGATCACTGTCGCCGTGCGGTTCAGGTAGAATGCCAGGCCGTTCGGGAAACACTCCAGGCAGGCCAGTTCCGTCCCGGGAGGCAGGGTTGCAAGCTGGCTGGCGATACGCCGGCCCGACTTCGCCTCAAAGACCACCTCGAACGTGTCCAGGTTCAGGTTGATGAACAGCGGCGCGAAGAGCGCCATGCAGAGAAAGCAAAGCGGAGCGCTCCGTCGGTAACGCGCCACCAATCCGAACGCGCCGAACGCGAGGAGGAAAACCGCCAGCGGCACAGCCCCCTGGCCCAGCCGTTCCGCATCGGCCACCGGGATGCGCAGCGGTTTGGCCAGCGCGTGCATATGCGACGCGCCCACCATCGCCACCGCCGCCGCCAACAGGCACAACCCGGCGAAGACCGCCGTCGCCCGGCCCAGCAGGCGGGCCGCGCTCCCATCCGGGGTCGTCAGTGCCGCATCGATCACCCGTGCCAGGAGGATGCCGCAGGCGACGGTCACGCTCAGAATGTAGCCCGGCAGCTTCGAAGCGGAGACCGAGAAGAAAACCACCACGAGCACCGACCAGAGCAGGCAAAGCCGGTCGGCGCGGTTCATCGGCCATTTTTCCTTCCACGCCGCCAAGCTCGCCCCGGGCAGAAGCAGGCTCCACGGGAAAAAAGTCCCGGCGACGATGGGCAGGTAAAAGTAAAAGGATTCCGAGCGGTGGAACTTTTTTTCCGTGGTGAACCGGTGGAAGGATTCCTCGACCAGTCCGTAGTGGAGGAAATCCTGGTGTGCGAGACAAAGCCCGACGAACCACGGCAGCGTCAGGCCGAAGAATACCAGCAGGTTCAGCGGCCCGAGCAATCGCTTCCACGCACCGCGCCGGCCTTCGATGCGGTTGAAGGCGAGCAGCACCAGCGCGGGGATCAGGAAGCCAACCGGTCCTTTGACCAGCGTTGCGAGGCCGGCCGATGCCGCACCCAGCAAATACCAGTTTCGCCGCGGTTTGCCTTCCGCTTCCTCCGCCAGGTAGCCGGCGAAAATCGCGCCGCAGACGAAAAAGGCGAGCGCCATGTCGAAGATGACGATGCGCGCATTCGCCAAATAGAGCGGGATGGTCGCGACTATGATTGCCGCCAGGAGACCGCAACGGGTCCCGTGAACTTTTCGGCAGAAGGCGAAGACCAGGGCCACCAGGGCCATGCCAAAGACCGCCGAGGGGAGGCGGGCCGCCGCCTCGTTGTTGCCGTAGAACGCCAAGGAGAGGGCCACGGCCTTAAAGTAAAAGGCCGGCTTGTCCAGGTAGTCCACGCCGTTGTAGGTAGGCACCAGCCATCGGCCGGATTCCTTCATTTCGCGGCCAACCTCGGCGTTGCGCCCCTCGTCAGGGGCCAGCAGCGGCAGATGTCCCAGTCGAAAGCATAGGGTCGCGAAGGCGATCGCCACGGCCAGTGAGGCCAGGACGCGATTCGACAGGAAGGAAGACGATGACAAGGGTCGCACCGCCGGCCATGCTAACAAAACGGTCCCGGGACGCAACCCCGGTCAAAAACTCTTTGCGTGGAGCATGCGGTGGTTTTGGCAGGCCCTCGTTCCTGAGCCCCAGCCGGCAAGCGCAGCGCAGCCGCACACTGCCCCTGACTGACCAGAGCAGGGGATTGCAACCGCATTCCAAATCCTGTCCGGATGGGCTGCCGGTTCACTGGTGCCCATTCGGAAGGATTCCCCGGGGGAGACATCTGTTGTGTTTTGCACACCGGAAAATCAACCCATCGCGCAGGCGTGCTTCCACCTCCCCCTCATGACCCTCAACCCTCAACCATTTACCAACCTGGATTAACCTGGATTAACTTGGATTAGTTTGGAAAACTCGCCCCCGATCGCCCCCATCCCATCTTTGCGCTCTATGTGTCCTTTCGCGGCCAATCTCCCCCGGTGGCCGTGTGCTAACACCTTGGTTGCTTGGTTGTTCAACCTTCCCAACTTGGATTAACCTTGATCAGCCTGGATTGATCCGAGCCATCCGTGCCATCTATGGCTGCCATTCCGCATCCCAACTTGGATTAACTTGGATTTGCCTTGATTCACTTGGATTCGGCAAGACGCCCGAAACCGCCGGTCCCCCTCGATCAACCGCCATCGCGCCAACCCCAAGGAGCGCGAGCGGTCCCCGCTCGCAGCAGCCAAGACGTCGCCACCGCCCCAGTCCCGCGCCACCCAGCCCCAACCACCCCGACGCCCAACCTGGATAAACCTTGATTTGCCTTGATTTGCCCTCAGAAAGGACCGCGGCTCCATGAGCCGCAGCACCTCGAACCAGCCGGCCCCCCGAGGACAAACCAAAGCCGCCCTGAACCCGCCAGCCCCTCCCGCTCATCACCATCAACCATTTACCAGCTTGGATTAACTTGGATTAACTTGGATTCGCTTTGATTGTGCCGGAGTGCGGACGTCCCCGGCGCAGCAAGCCAAGCACCGTCCGTCCGCCCAGAACCGTCACCGTTCCAAACCCTCGCACTTCGCATTGAGATTTGGACATTGGGATTTCCTTGGGCATTGGTCATTGTGTCATTGGGAATTCCCGAAGGGGGTCCTTGGTCATTCCGCCTGGCGGTCAGTACGCACCCCTCCCATTCGAACTTCCCCATTGGCCGTGCGCAAGCACTTCAAAATTTGCAAGATGTCAAAGAACCACCGCCAACGTGCGTGGCACGGAAACCTCCCGCCCACCCGTTTTCACGTCCTCTCGTTTTCTCACCCTCGCCCCGTCTCCCGACGGTCATCGACCTTTCAAATTGCTCCTTTCCTGCCCGCGACTCTGGCATAAAACCCGATCGTTTGTCCCTGATGCTTTGCAAGCTTTGCAAGGTCTGCGAGGAAACCGAAAACGCCGAAAAACCCAAAATAAACCGCAAAAACACCAGAAAGCCCGTCCCATTGAGATTTGGAGTTTGGGATTTCTTTGGTCCTTGGTCATTGGGAATTGGGCATTCTCCCGCCATCAACACTCAACCATCAACTATCAACCTCACACAGCGTGCCTCCACGCCAGGGGTGAAATAAGTCGTAACACCCGTAACAATGTTGCCCTCCAACCACTTGGCAGGGGTCCAGGTCGTAACATCAGTCGTAACAACCCGTAACCAGAGTCGTAACAGTCGAAGGCCCCCTCCCGTCATCCAATTTGAAACTTCAAATCCGCCCCCCCCATTCCCCACCTGACCGAGCGGTCTGAAGGACCGCCATGTTATAGCCCGGGGAAAGCTCGTTCCCCACGAGCGCAGCCCCGGGTAACGCACACCCCAAAAAACCATCACTCTCGCGCCCCGCGCGGCGAGCCCCGGCGAGCATCTCCCCTCCGATGCCCGACTCCCTCAACTCTCAACCCTCAACTATCAACCACCTCGGACCACCCCACACTTGACATCCCTTCCTCCAAGCGTGACAACCAAGCCATGCACACGAACCGCCCGGCCCAAATCGACGCCAAAGGCCGGTGCACCGTCAACCAGCGCGCCAACGCCCGCCTGCACGGAGGGATGAAAAACCACCCGGCGGCAGACCGCAGCGGGGGAAAGGCAAGCAGGCAATGCACAAAAACGAACCCTGCTATGGTATCTTTATTGGGCACCTGGACCCACGTCAGCAACCGACTTCACTGGCCTCAAAGAAAACCAAAATGATCGAAAATAAGTGTCATTACTTTGGGTGACCCCTTTATAATAAAATTGGTCAATTTCACTTTAACGCCACGAACTCAGGACTTGATTGAGCGCAGTATGAGGTCAATAAATTTATACCCCATTTTTAGAAATATTTTACTGATTGTGATATCCACTCTGGCGGTTATTGGCGTCACCCCCGTTAAGGCGACGTCCTTCCACATTGCAACTTGGCTGATGCTAGGGATTGTGTGGGGCCTCGCATTGTACATTTTTGTGCTGCGTCAGGTGTGGAGGTGGAGCACTGGGGTGAAACGGTTCGCGGTAGCAACGGTGACTGCGGCCGTGATCCTCGGTGTTTTGATGGGCGGCCTGAGCCACGTTTTTTATATGGTGAAGCCGGAGAGTTCGGCCGTGATGCCGAGGTCGGAGTTCCTCGGAGGGCTAGTTTGGATGGCTCTCATAAGCTTAATTTTGGCTTCGCTGGTTGTTCCGGTTCTTGAATGGGCAAAACTGGCTCCTGCTTGGGAACCGGTGCAATTGAGCAGGTCTGATTGGGTGGTTATACCGGCAGGGGTGGCCTTCTTGACCGCGGTTTGTTACGAAATCGCAAAACTTCAATAAGCCGCTGTGGTTTCGGCGATGAATAGCAGGGGTCATCCAGGAATGACAGGGTCGTGAACTCAAGCGGCTGAGCGAGCGGGTGCGGAAGCTGGAAAGCGCGCTGGCCGATGCGAACATCGATGCGGCCTTGGAACGGGCGTACACACGCCTGGCTTGTGAGCGGGCAGGCATCAAGGACGTGGCCGAGTTCAAAAAAAAAGCCGGTGGC
>JAQGOT010000180.1 GCA_028293465.1 Pedosphaera sp.
CCTCTGGCAGTGCCGGCGTCAGGAATGTGAGCGTCAGCCGGACGCCTTCACCCTCGAAAGCGCAAATCGTCCGTGTCGGCAGCACTTCCAGATTCGTTTGCGGCAGCGCGGGGGCGCTCGCGGGTTCCTTGCCCATGAGGCGAAACGCTTTTCCGTCAATGCGGATCAAGCTGGTCAGCCGATGTGATTTTCCGGTCCAATGCACGGTGTCCGCATCCGCCAGCTTGTCCGCCGGTGACCAGATGCTGAAATAGGGATCGCAAGCCACCAGCGGCACGGCCGGCGGGCGAAGGGATGGAGCCGCCTGATCGGTGGCGGCGAGTGCGACGGTTTGGGCGAGGGTAATAATCGCGAGGCTCAGGCAAAGCAACGCGGTCGAGGTGGTGGATTTCAATTTGCTCATGTTAAATCAAATCGGTTTGGGTCGCCGGCTGTCGCCCAGTGGCATTATTCGTGTCGGAATTTTTACCATGCACCCTTGCTCTCACCAACTACATTCACCGGCGCGCCCAACCCCGATCACGGAGTGTGACTCCGCCAGGTAGCGGCGTGTGTCAACACCGGTCGGGTGGAGGCGGTGAGGGCAGGAAGTTTGTTCGGCGTTGGTCTTGACCAGTGCAGGCAAAAGGAGCGCACTCGTTGTGATTCGCACCAAAAATCGTTCCAGCATGCCGTGCCTTTCTTACATTGGCGACGAAGCTAACCGGCGGCACACACCGGGCTTGGCGGTGCTGGTTACCGCGTGGGTATGACTGTTTGCTTTCACGATTTGTAACGAAGGTATTCCCGGAATCGAAAGCCGTCATGTGGCATAAAGTGGCCACGCAGCAAGCTGTCCTTGCTCCCAAATGTGGGCTGGCCGCAGCCGCCAACCAGGCAACTCCTGAAGCAAAAAGGGGCGCCTCCGAAAAGGCGCCCCTTGGCTCATCCAATGTCAATGCCGATTGGCGATTACGGCGTCCGCAACCGGAAGAACCGCGCGGGCTCGGAGACGTTGATCGGAATCGCGTTCGAGAACGAACCGCCGCCGCTGAACACGCCGGTGGTGTTGGTCGTCCAGTCCGCCGCCGGGGCCGCGGCATTGGTCGAGGTCAGCCAGGTATAAGCCCCGCCCGCCGAGCCGCCCGTTCCCGTCAGGATCAGATTGCCGCCCGAAACATAGGCTGCATTCAACGTGGGGGCTGCCGATGACGCGATGGACAAGGTGCCGTTCACCGTCAGTTGATTGGTGTTCCAGACCAAACCCGCACCCGGCGTGGCGGGAACGATCGTGCTGAAGCTGCCCTGATAGCTCGTGGCATCGAACAGTTTGAAACTGTCGCCTGAAGCCAGGGATCCGGCCAGATTTGTCACTGCGAGAGTGCCACCGTAAGTCAGGGTGGTTACCCCTTGAATCAAATCCTTCGTGCTGCCAGTTTTGCTGACTTCCATCGCACTGGTGCTCCCGGCCGCGAAGGTCAACGCATTGCTGATGCTCAAAGTGCCGATGCCCGAAACTCCGGGCGAAAGCGTGGCGCCCGAAGCCACCGTCACCGCTCCCTTGATCGTTCCCGTGCCGGCCAAGGTCCCGGCGACCACCTGCGCCGGGCCCGCCACCGTGCCGGTTACAATCAGAGTGCCGTTGCTGACCACGCTGGCGCCGGTGTAGGTATTGATGCTGGACAGCGTCAACGTACCGGAACCCACTTTGGTCAAACCGCCGGCCGAGTTGGCAGCCAGATCAGCCGCCTGCAACGTGTAAACAAACGTGCTGGCCGCCGTGGTGGAACCACCACCGGCGAAAGCGAAGTTGATCGCATCACCCGCCACGTAACCTTGCCCCGGGCAGGTGAGCATCACATTCGCGACCGCGCCGCCGGTGACCGTGGCGACCGCCATGGCACCGGAACCGGTGCCGCCGCTGACCGTGACCAGGGGCGCGCCAATATATCCGGCGCCGCCGCCGCTTGAGATGGTCAGGGTGCCGCCGGACGGATAAATCCCGTTGCCCGCCTTCGCGAGGAGCGTGGCGGAAACGGTTGCCGTGTTGGTCTGACTGTCAAATATTACCCCCCCTTTGTAAACGTTCACACTGCTGGGCGTGTTGTTGATGAGCGTGACGTTGTTCGCCCCCGCTTGCACGATGCCGCCATTCAGGTTCACGGTCGCCGTGCCGGTTTGATTTCTAAAAATCGGGCCGCTTAACCGGAGCGTGCCGCTGTTGAGATTCAGCGTGCCATTGCCACCCGCGCTGTTTACCAGCACTACGCCCGTGGTGCTGCCATGGGCAATCACCGCTGAACCGCCCGCTTCCGTGCCGACATTCAGCACCCCGGTTGCGTTGCCCGCGTCCGGCAGCAGGATGCGGAATCCCGCAACGACATTGGCTGTGCCGCCCATGAAGGTGGCGACCCCGTTGCCAGTGGCCCCACCGCCCCCGATTGCAAAGTACCGTTGGCAATCCAAAGCGCCCCCGGACTGCACGTACGATCCACGACCGCCGAAGCCCACGCGAAATCCGGAGCCGGAAACCGTGGTGAGCGCTCCGCCTGCCAAGTTATAAGCGCCGTAGGCATTGGCTCCGCCCACGCCTAGCTCAATATAATTACCGCCGTTGCCATAGGCTAAGGTGCCCGAGTTTTGATTGATGGCGCCGCTGGAGTTATCGTTGCCCCCGGCCCGCAACTGCGTGTTGGCCCCAATGGAGAAGACCGACGTGCCGCTGTTATTGAAGTTGAGAACCCCCCGGGCGCCCGCGCTTTCCCCGATGGTGACGATCCCGGGAGTTATCATTTTGGAGGTCCCGAACAGGCTGAGCGTCGGCTGCACATCGTTGGGTAATCCGTTGTTGTAACCCAAGGTGGCATTGGCCGAGGACAACGTGGAATTATACACGGCGGCGGTGGTTTGAAAGCCGTTCGCGCCGTTGCCACGACTTAAAGCGAACCAACTGGAGATTCCCAAGCTGGTATTCGTGAGCGCCAATGACGCCGCGCTGTCAATGGTGGAGGCCACCCACATGTCGCCATCCACATAGTTTGTTTGCGTTCCCGCGGTGCCGTCCAACACCACTGTTCCCGCCTGGACATTCCAGCCCGGCTGAGCCGCGGGACCGCTGGAAAACCGGTTGGTGCCCACCGCTTTGTAGGTGGACTTGGCGGAACCTGTTTTGATCGACTTGCTGCCGGCGGCGGCGGTCACGAATCCGCCGAAGGTCAGATCCCCTTGTGCGTCGATCGTGCTGCCGGTGCCTTGGAGTGAATAACCACGATCCGTCGAGACCGGCGCGCCGGAATAACTGAAGGTGCTGTTTTGCAGCACCAGGTTCGTGGGGTTGGCTGAAGAAGCGCCGATCGGGCTGGGCGAACCGCCATTGGCCAGATTCGTCACGCTGAGCACACCCCCCGAAACCACTGTGGGTCCGGTATAATTATTCCCACCGGTATTAACCAGGGCCAGAGTGCCTGCGCCCTGCTTGGTCAAACCAATTGCCCCGCTGATTTTTCCCGAACCGCTGAAGGTGT
>JAQGOT010000198.1 GCA_028293465.1 Pedosphaera sp.
TGATCCGGGGCAGTTTGGCTGGCGCCAGCTTAAGCTAAGCTGCCCCGTTTACATTTTATATGGCAATCAATTGGACCGACCGTCGAGTAGTGGTCACCGGTTTGGGCGTGGTTTCTTCCTTGGGGCAGCACATTGACCCGTTCTGGGAGAATATCCTGGCCGGGAAGTGCGGCATCGAAAAAATCACCTCCTTCGACGCGACTAATTTCGATTGCCAAATCGCCGCGGAGGTCAAGGATTTCAATCCCGCCGCCGCTTTCCCCTCGCCCAAGGAAATCAAACGCACGGATCGCTTCTCTCAATTCGGGGTGTTCGCGGGCCATCAGGCCCTGCTTGATTCCGGCCTGGACCTGGAAACAGTGAACCGGGACGAGATCGGCGTTTTCATCGGCTCCGGCATCGGGGGACTGCACACCACCGAGGAGCAGCACTCAGTGTTGCTCGAGCGCGGTCCGAGGCGGATTTCACCGTTCATGATTCCGATGCTGATCTCGAACATGGCTTCGGGACTGTTTTCGATGTATTTCAAGTTGCGCGGCCCCAATTTTGCCACCTGCTCGGCCTGCGCCACCTCCACCCACGCCATCGGCGAAGCCTGGCGCACCATCAAGATGGGGGATGCCAGCGCCATTTTTGCCGGCGGCACCGAGGCCACGATTGTCCCGATGGGCATCGGCGGATTCTGCGCGATGCGGGCCATGAGCACGCGCAACGCGGAGCCGCAGCGCTCCTCCCGGCCGTTCGACAAGGAACGCGACGGCTTCGTGATGGGCGAAGGCGCGGGCATCCTGCTCCTGGAGGAACTGGGTCACGCCAAGGCGCGCGGCGCGAAGATTTATTGCGAGATCATCGGTTACGGCAACACCGCCGACGCCAATCACATCACGTCGCCAGCGCCGGAAGGCGAGGGAGCGGCCCGTTGCATGAAGATGGCGTTGCGCAACGCGGGCCTCAATCCCACGGACATCACCTACATCAACGCGCACGGCACCTCCACGCCGCAGGGCGACATTTGCGAGACGCAGGCGATCAAGCATGTATTTGGCGAGCACGCGCGCAAGCTGGCGGTCAGTTCCACCAAGGGCGCGACCGGCCATATGCTTGGGGCAGCGGGCGCGGTGGAAATGGCGCTTTGCGCCAAAGCCATCCAGACTGACATCGTCCCGCCGACCATCAATTACGAGAATCCCGATCCCGAATGCGATCTGGATTACACGCCCAACACCGCGCGCGAGCGGAAGGTTGATGCCATCCTCAACAACTCCTTTGGTTTTGGCGGGCATAACGCGACGATTGCGGCGAAGAAGTTTGTGGGCTAGGCGTCTTCCGGTGGGGAGGCGCTTGGGCAATTAGGCGGCGGTTGGAAACATTCGAGGTCAACTATGTCCAATGCTAAATTGATTTTCGTGGGCATTAAAGGAACAGCCATCGCGCTGGATCGCGCCACCGGCCAGATCGTTTGGCAAACGCACCTGAAAGGCAGCGGCTTCGTGCAGTTGGTGTTGGATGGGGATCAGCTTTACGCCACGGCCCAAGGGGAAGTTTTCTGTCTCAATCCTGCCACCGGGGATCCGCGCTGGAATAATCCGCTCAAGGGCTACGGCCTTGGGCTCGCCTCGATCGCGGTGCGTGATGGCGTCGGCAGTGCCGAGGCAAATTTGATCGCCGAGGAAGAGCGCCGCCGGGCTGAGCAGGCCAGCGCTGCGCACGTGCCGATGGCTGGTTAGCGGTGTTCCGCGCGTCCTTCAGATAAGGATCGCGGTCCGGCGCACGGCGGCATAGGCGGGCTGAACGGGACATGAATTTTCTATCACTCATCGAATCAAAGCGGGATGGGCGGGAGTTGGAACCCGCTCAAATCAAGGAGACGATCGCGGCGTATGTCGCGGGGAGAATTCCCGATTACCAGATGACCGCGCTGCTCATGGCCATTTATTTCCGCGGCTTGACGACGGAGGAGACGAGCGCGCTCACCTTGGCCATGCGGGATTCCGGCGATGCGCTTCAGTTTCCCAAGGATCCGCGTCCGCTCGTGGACAAGCATTCCACCGGCGGCGTGGGCGACAAGGTGTCGCTGCCGCTCGCGCCTTTGCTCGCGTGCCTCGGTTTCCGCGTGCCGATGATTTCCGGTCGCGGTTTGGGCATCACCGGCGGGACGCTGGACAAGTTGGAGGCCATCCCCGGTTTCACCACCGCCCTCGACCTTGAGCGGATTATCGCCACAGTGCAATCGGTCGGTTGCGTCATTTGCGGCCAGACGGCGCGCATGGTGCCGGCCGATAAAGGGCTTTACGCCTTGCGCGATGTGACCGGGACTGTGCCGTCGATTCCGCTGATCACCGCCTCGATTCTCTCGAAAAAGTTAGCGGAAAACCTGGACGCCCTGGTGCTCGACGTGAAGTTCGGCGCGGCCGCCTTCATGCCGACGCTGCACAAAGCGAATGAACTGGCGGTGGCCATGGTTGAGTTGGGCAACCAATGCGGCGTCAACACCCGCGCCTTGCTGACGAACATGGACCGGCCATTGGGTCGCGCCGCAGGGAACTGGTTGGAAGTCAAAGAAGCGGTGCATTGCCTGGAAGGCCTCGGGCCGCCTGATTTGCAGGAGTTGGTCATCGCCTTCGCCGCGCATCTGCTGGTGCAAACCGACCAGGCGAAGAGTTTGAAGGCTGGCCGCACCCAAGCCCGAGCCTGCCTGGATTCCGGCCAACCGCGGCGGAAATGGGATGAAATGCTCATGGCCCAGGGCGCAAACCTGGAAGAG
Organism: Pedosphaera sp.; assembly: GCA_028293465.1. GTDB lineage: Bacteria > Verrucomicrobiota > Verrucomicrobiia > Limisphaerales > Pedosphaeraceae > JAQGOT01. The sequence goes on from JAQGOT010000198.1 coordinate 2,765, forward strand.
TTTAGTCGAAAGCTGAAGCTGGACCACACGGCCCCAGTGGTGCGGGAGTTAAGCGCGGAGCGGGATGGCTATGTGACTTGTTGCGATCCCCGGGTCATCGGCGAGGTGGTCCGCGATCTGGGCGGTGGCCGCCTGACGAAGGAGATGATCATCCATCACGATGTCGGCGTGGATATGCTGGTGCCGCCGGGTGAACCGGTCAGTTTTGGTTCCATCCTCTGCCGCGTGCATGCTATCGACCCGGTTCAGGCCGATGCGGCGCTGGCTCGCTTAAAGGGCGCTTTCGAGGTATCTGAGTTGCGCGAAGAGCCCGCACCGTTGGTTGAGCGGGTCATTGAGATGTGACCGGGGTTGACCATCGGTCCGCTTAAATTTCACTGCAGCGAGGCCAGGATCTTCTCAGCCGCCGCGCGCGGGTTTTCGGCGGCGTAAATCGGGCGGCCGATGACCAGCCAGTTGGCGCCGGCGGTGATGGCTTCCTTTGGGGTGAGCGTGCGCTTTTGATCGTCGGCTTTCTCGGCTCCGGTGCGAATGCCGGGAGTGACGAGTTGCATGTGGCTGGGGAGGACCTGGCGCAAGGCGGTAATTTCCAACGGCGAACAGACCAATCCGCGCAAGCCGGCCTTGGCGGCCAAGCTGGCGAGGCGCTCCACCTGATGGCCGACGTTGGTGGGGACGCCCACTTCGCTAAGGTTGTTGGTGTCCATGCTGGTGAGCACCGTTACCCCGAGGATCAGCGGGGCGTTGCGGCCGGCTTGCAACGCGGTTTGTTGCGCGGATTGTTCGGCGGCCTTCATCATTTCCAATCCACCGCAGGTATGGATCGTGATCATTTGCACGTCCAACCGCGTGGCGGAGGCCACCGCCTTGGCGACGGTGTTGGGGATGTCGTGGAATTTTAAATCAAGAAACACGTCGGCACCGGTGGCGCGAATGCGGCGGACGATTTCCGGTCCGGCACTGGTGAAAAGTTCGCTGCCGATCTTGAATGCGCCTACGACCGGGGCCAGTTGCGCGGCCAATTGCAGTGCGGTTTCCGCCAGGGGAACATCCAACGCGACAATGATAGGATTCTGCATGCCCGCATTAAACCTGAACCGGGGAGCGGGACAAGCCTCTTGCGACGGTTTTGTTTGGGATTTAATCGGTTCATAATGGTTGATGGGTATGGTTCGTTTCGGTTGTGACAGGAATGGTTGGGTCAACCGGGCTCCATTTTGATAATGCTTTCATGGAAATCGCTCTAAGCCTGTCGGAGCATAAGGCGGGCCAGCGTTAAAAACCGGCGATCAGTGGGAAACCCGTGCCGGAATCGGTGAACAAGGGGATGAAATTCACGCTTTATGAGTGAATATTCGCACGCGGCAAAACGAGGTGGATCGCGCGGGTTTTGACTTTGACGGATCATTACCCTAGCCTCAAGGCGATGAATATCATCCGCCATACGGATTCGGACTTTGCGGCGCGACTGAAGCAGTTGACCGCGCCTTCGAGCTTGTTTGATCCGGTAATCGAAGAACGCACGCGCGCCATCGTGAATGATGTGAAGGCGCGGGGCGATGCCGCCTTGCTGGAACTCACGGAGCGCTTTGATGGCGCCCGACTCAGCGCCGACCAATTGCGGGTGACGCAGGCGGAATTGCTCGCCGCGTCGCTGAAGGCGGATGACGCGTTGCGCTCGGCGGTGGCGGTGGCGGGCAAGAACATCGAGGTTTTCAGCCGCCGGTCGAAGCGGAAAAACTGGTCGGCCCGCAATGCGCAGGGGGCGAAGGTGGGCGAGAAGTTTGATGCTTTCCAACGCGTGGGTATTTATATCCCGGGCGGCACGGCACCTTTGGTTTCGACGGCGTTGATGACCATCGTGCTGGCACGAGTGGCGGGATGCCCAGAGATTGTGGTTTGTACGCCGTGCGGCAAGGATGGGGGAATTAATCCCGCGCTGCTGTATGCGGCGCGTGCGGCGGGGGCGACGGAGATTTACCGGGTGGGCGGAGCGCAGGCGATTGCCGCGATGGCGTGCGGCACGGACACCATCGGTCGCGTGCAAAAGGTTTTTGGCCCGGGCAACTCCTACGTGGTCACGGCCAAGCGGTTGCTTTTCGGCCAGGTGGCGGTGGATTTGCTGCCTGGTCCCAGCGAAGTCCTGGTGCTTGCCGATGAAACAGCCGATGCGAAATTCGTGGCCGCTGATTTGTTGGCGCAGGCCGAGCATGGTTCGGGTCATGAGCGCGTCTGGCTGATCACGACTTCGGGGAAACTGGTGAAGGACGTGGAGAAGGAGATCGCCCGCCAATTGCCGAAGCTGTCGCGGCGCGACTTCATTCAGCGCGATCTGGATCAAAACGGCTGGCTTATCCAGGTGAAGAACCTCGATGACGGCATCAAACTGGCCAACGAGCTCGCCCCGGAACATTGCGAGGTGATGACCCGCGGCGCGGCAAAGATCGCAGAAAAGATTTTAACGGCTGGAGCGATTTTCCTCGGCTCCTTTTCGCCGACCGTCCTGGGTGACTACGTGGCGGGGCCGAGTCACACGTTGCCGACCGGGGGTGCCGGGGCTTCATTCGCCGGGCTGACGGTGGATCAGTTCCAGCGCCGCACGAGCGTGGTGGAGTATGATCGCAACTCGCTCAAGAAGGCGTTGCCGGCGTTGAAAAAGTTTGCCGAGGTGGAAGGCTTGGATGCGCACGGGCAATCGGCCGAGGTGAGAATCAAAACCAAAAATTAAGAATTCGATTTTCCCGTTCGGACATTGTGAGCAACCGATGAGGTGTTGCCAGTCTCCTCACCTGAAGCACTTTTCTGGTCCATGCTTTTCAACGGCTAACAGCCGTCTCCACGCGTGGTTTGATGTTCAAGCCTTGGGCGATGCTCTTCACGATCACGCCCAGTTTGCGTGCCGTGGGATTGCCGTTACGGTTCAACATCCGGTGCAGCGTTTTTTCGCCCAGGCCGGTCTGTCGTGCCAGTTCCTTGAAGGTGATTTTGGCGTGAACCAAGTCGCGCAGCATGGAAAGTCCTTCGGCGGTTTCGCCCTCCAGCAGCGCACCCACAGCTTCGGCGAAGAGTGCGCGCGCAAATTCGCGGTCGCGTTTGATGCGCGCCACGACAGTTTCCTTGTAAGCTCGTGTTAGTGCCATTTATGCCTTTGCCTATTGATATCGATTCCACCGCTGAGTGATGTCGGCTTCCTGATCTGGTGATTCAGTGGATTTCCTAAGAACCAATCATAGGTATCATATATGTTACCATTGTAAAGTATCAGTGCCTTTGTTGGGCATGCATAAAAATTCGCAGCGATTAGGACCCGAAAATAGTGATGGTGGTCGACTGGGAGCTTCGCTCGATTTTGCGGGTAAAACCCAGCTCGCGAGCACGCTCGCTCCATCATCTGAGATTGTCCGCTTTCCTGGTGGTTGCCGACAGACTCGACATTTTGGCCTTTTTCATCTGCAATGGGCATGATGTTTGCGCAAAATCCAAAAAAATTGGTTCGTCCATTGGTGCAGGAATTGCACGCTTATGTTCCGGGTGAGCAGCCGAAGATCAAAGGGTTGATCAAGCTCAACACCAATGAGAATCCTTATCCGCCGTCGCCGAAGGTGTTCGCGGCGGTGAAAGCAGCGACCGACGGGCGGTTTCGGCTCTATCCCAATCCCACGGCGCAACTGTTGCGCGAGAAGCTGGCGAAGCTGCATGGCTGCAAGGCGGAGAACATCATTGTCGGGAACGGATCGGACGAACTGCTGGCCTTGGCGACCCGGGCGTTTGTGGAGCCGTCCGTTGGCAAGCGATCTGGGCAGCATGCCAGCACGATCCAGTTTTTCTCGCCGAGCTATTCGCTTTATCCCGTGCTCGCGGCAATCCATGGGGCGCGCACGAACATCGTGGCGTTGGACAAGGATTTCGGCATCCCGCCGCTGCCGGTTTTGAAGAAATCCAAAGCGTGGGATTTTCGCGCGGCGTTGACTTATGTGACCACGCCCAACGCGCCGAGCGGGCGCGGGTACTCCACGGCGGAGTTGGAAGCGCTTTGCCGAGCGCAAAGCGGGGTCATCATCCTCGATGAAGCGTACGTGGACTTTGGCGACGAGAATGCGATGAAACTCGCGCTGAAGTATCCGAATGTTATCGTGGCACGGACGTTCTCGAAGGCTTATTCGCTTTGTTTTCAGCGCGTGGGATATTTTGTGGGTCATCCGACGCTGATCGCGGCGCTGGATAAAATCCGGGACAGTTACAACGTGAATGGATTGGGCCAGGTGGCGGCACTCGCCACCTTGGAGGATTTATCCTATTACCGCGCCAACTTCCGCCGGATCATCGGGACCCGGGAACGGTTGAGCCGCGAATTGACGGCGCTGGGATTCACGGTTTTGCCGAGTCAGACCAATTTTATTTTGGCGCGTCCGCCGCGGTTTCCGGCAAAGGACTGGCTGGAGAGGTTGCGCGCGCGGAAAATCCTGGTGCGTTGGTTCAAATATCCAGCGGTGCGGGATTTTGTAAGAATTACGATTGGGACGGATGTCGAGGCGGATGCGTTGCTACGGGTAAGCAAGGGGATTCTGAAGGTGGGTGAGTGGGTGAGTGGGTGAGCCGGTGGGGGCTTCCCGCCGGGAGCCCTGTAGCCCGACAAAGATTTTCTTCCCTCCTCGGTACGGTTCTGGCTTAGGATAGGGCGTGTACTTAGAGTATTACGGTCTGACCGAACCGCCATTTACGATCACGCCGAATCCGCGATTTTTGTTTTTTAGTCCCAAGCATCGCGAAGCGTTCAATCACCTGCTGTACGGCATCAAAGAGCGGAAAGGGTTTGTCCAACTCACCGGCGAGGTGGGCGCGGGTAAAACCACCCTTTGCCGCGCTCTGTTGGAGCAGCTTCCAGATACTTTCTCCACGGCGCTGATTTTAAATCCGGTGTTGAGCGCGGACCAGTTGGTCAAGGCGGTGGCGATGGAATTTGAGCTGGACGTGAAGGGGTTGGACCGGTTGGACACGGTGGCGGTGATCAATGATTTCCTGTTGCGCCAAATGGCGGAGGGCAAGGAGTCGGTATTGATCATCGACGAGGCCCAGGATTTGACCGACGAACTGCTCGAACAGGTGCGGCTACTGTCCAATCTGGAGACAGATGACCGGAAGCTGCTCCAGATCGTGTTGATGGGCCAACCGGAGCTGCGGGACCGCCTGAATGCGCATGGTTTGCGGCAGTTGCGGCAGCGCATCACTGTCCGGTATCATCTCAAGCCCTTGAGCCGGCATGAACTGGCACAGTATGTGCAGCATCGATTACAGGTATCCGGGTCCAATGGCGCTCCGTATTTTACGAAGCCCGCATTGTGGCGGATTTTTAACTACAGCGGCGGGATTCCGCGGCTGGTGAATGCGGTTTGCGACAAGGCCCTGTTGGCGGGATTTGTCCATGCCCGGGACCGGATTGATTTTCGGATGGTGGGCCGCGCTTTGCGTGAGCTGGAAGGAAATATTGCAGCATGAGTTTGATCAATGAAGCATTGAAGAAGGCGAAACGGACCCAGCCCGCTGCGTCGTCGGCGGAGGGGCCCGCGTTGCGTCCCGCCGAAACCACGCGCCATGCGGACGAAGGTCCAGGGCTGTTCCTTCCGATCTTGATCGGGGCGGTTTTGGTGCTAGCCTGCTTTCTGCTTTGGCAATGGTTTCATGCTGGCGCGGCGGCGCAGGTTCGGGCCCGTTCCCGGACCGTGGCGGAGAATCCGGCGCCGGTGGTGATTCCCAGCGCTCCTTCGCCAGTCACGGCGCCTCCAACGGTTCCGGTCACGACTGTTACTCCTCAGAAGTCTGAAAATCACGTCTCCACGAATGAGGTTGCGGCGGGCTCAGATGAACCAGCCGTAACCAATGCGGTCGCCGCTCCTGAACCGAAGCCACAGGCCCCAACTTACAAATTGCAAAGCATTTTCTACCGGCCGAAGAGTCCTTCGGCGGTCATCAATGGCAAGACCTTGTTCATCGGCGACCGGGTGGGAAGCGCGCGGCTAGTGTCGATCGAGCGGGACTCGGCCGCCTTGGTGACATCGACGGGACAAACCAACCTGCTCGAACTTCCGTGATTCAGCATAGCTGAGTCTCACGCCGGGAGATTCCGCGCTCCCACAAACGGTTTTTAAAGCTTGGCGGTGGCACTGCTTCGCTGGTTATCCTCTGCGGCATGGATCCCGTGACGAAACAATTGCGAAGCTCTCCCACCCTGGCAAGGGTGGCGCCGTTCATTATTTTCCTGGGATTGACCTTCTGCCAGGGGCAGTTTGGAGAGGCGGGGCGTTACTGGTTTTATCTGGCCAAGACCGTCGTCGGAGCGTGGTTGATTTGGAGCGTGTGGCCGGTGGTGACCGAAATGCGCTGGGTCTTTAGTTGGGAGGCGGTGGTGGCGGGCGTGGCGGTCTTCGCCATCTGGGTGGGATTGGATGGCTTCTATCCCTCGCTCGATGAACTCATCCAAAAGTATCTCTACCCGGTTTTTAAATCCGTCGGGCTGGAGAGTTGGTGCAAGCCTTCCAAGGTTGTCGGGCCGTGGAATCCCAACTTGCAGTTTGGTGACGGGGCGGCTCTGGCTTGGCTGTTCATTGTCGTCCGGATCGTGGGCTCGGCCGTGGTGGTGCCGCCGATCGAGGAGGTTTTCTATCGTTCGTTACTCTATCGCTACATCGCGAAGCCGGATTTTCAATCCGTCCCGCTGGGCGCTTTCGCGTGGATTCCATTTTTGCTGACGGCGGTGATTTTCGGATTCAGCCACTACGAATGGCTGGCGGGCATTCTCTGCGCGTTTGTTTATCAAGGGTTGGTCTGTTGGAAAAAGCGCCTGGGGGATGCCATGACGGCCCACGCCATCACCAACCTTTTACTCGGGCTCTGGGTGGTGTGGAAGTGCGCGTGGCACTTTTGGTGAGGGTGTCGCCCAATTCTGCGCTTTCGTTTCCCGGTGTTTCCGTGATTTGATGTTTCCGTGCTGCCGTGCCTGATTTTTGAGGACGAACACTTGCTGGTGGTGAACAAGCCGGCGGGGATGAACACGCATGCACCCAGCCCGTATGCGGGCGAGGGAATCTACGAGTGGCTCAAGCATCGGGAGCCGCGCTGGGCGAGATTGGCGATCATCCACCGGCTCGACAAGGAAACCTCCGGCGTGATGGTGTTTGGAAAAACTGCCACCGCCAACCGTTCGCTTACGGAACAATTCACACAGCATACCATCCGCAAAAAATACCAGTTGCTCACGGATCGACCCGTGAACCACAAAACTGCGACGGTGGTGTCGGCGCTGGTGCGGGTGGGTGAAAAATATGTGAGCAGGCCACTGCACGCCGGCGCTGAACGGGCGGAGACGCGTTTCGAAATGCTCCGGTCCGAGGGGGGTCGCACGACGGTCTTGGCGGAGCCGGTCACGGGGCGAACTCATCAGATTCGTGTGCACGCGGCAGAGCAGGGTTTTCCGATTTTGGGCGATGTGCTTTACGGTGGGACGCCGGCTTCCAGGGTTCATCTTCATGCGGCGGAGTTGACACTGAAACATCCCGTGACCGGAGCCGAGATGGCTTTCACCATGCCCCCGGATTTTCAAGGCGATGCGCGACTGGGGTTGCGGGAGGCGCTGATCGAGAAGGAGGAGACCAACGCCTGGCGGCTGATTCATGGGGCGGCGGATGGATGGCCGGGATGGTATGTGGAGCGGTTGGGAGAGTTTTTGCTTTCGCAAGCGGACCAACCGCTGAGCGTGGCCCAGTCAGCGGAATTGTCGCGGTTGATGCAGTGTTACGCGGTGCGGGGCGCTTACCACAAGATATTGACGCGCCAGGTTCGGCGGACGCATGTGCAGCAGGCTTCGCCGCAACCGGCCTTGGGGGAGGCCGCGCCGGGGACGTTCGTCGTGCGGGAGAACGGCGTGGCATTCGAATTGAGCTTCGATGAGGGCTATTCCGTGGGGCTGTTTCTCGATCAGCGGGAGAATCGGCGTCGGTTTCTGGTGAACCATGTGGCGTCGGAGTTTCCGCTGTTCGCGGCGGGCGCCAGCGGCATGGAGGTGTTGAACACGTTCGCCTACACCTGCGGATTTTCCGTTTGCGCGGCCAAGGCCGGAGCGCGCACCACCAGCCTGGATTTGTCCAAGAAGTATCTGGAATGGGGCAAACGCAATTTTGCGCTGAACCAGCTCGACCCGGCGCAGCATGATTTTATTTACGGGGACACCTTTGATTGGTTGCGGCGGCTGGCGAAGAAAGGTCGTGCGTTCGACGCCATCGTGCTGGACCCGCCCACGTTTTCGCAATCGAAGGAGCACGGGTCGTTCCAGGCGGAGAAGGACTACGGTGAGTTGGTAGCGGCGGCGTTGCCGGTGCTCAAACCAAACGGAGTTCTGCTGGCATCGACCAACGCGGCGCGATTGGAGCCGGAGAAATTTCTGGAACTGGTGACAGCGGCAATCCGGTCGGCGAAGCGTAAGGTGACGCAACAACATTATGTGCCGCAGCCGCCCGATTTTCCGGTCCACCGGGACGAACCGGCGTATTTGAAAACCGTTTGGTTGCGGGTCAGTTGATGTTGACGGCGGACAGCGGCCTACTTGCGGTGGTTGTTCAGTGAGCGCGTAATCAGGCTGGGACCGGCGGCGGTGCGAGAGCGGCGCAGGGCGAACACGAGCAAGGCAATGGCCAACCCAAACAAAGCGACAGCACCGATGAGCAGCATTTTGGGACGTGGGCTGGCACCGGGAGGCAGGGCCATAGCGGGTTGGACGAGGGGAGAATTGGTGGATTTGGCGACAACCTCCAATGGTTGGCTCGGGACGGTGCTTTTGGAGGCACTCGGCTCGGATTTGACCGGATTTAGCCGAGGCGATGGATGAGCGTCGGCTGATGGCTGGTCTTGGGGGGCGGCTTCGGCGAGGGCCGGCGTTTTAGGTAACGGGGCCGGCGTGGGAGCGGGGGCCGGGTCGGGTTTTGGAGCAGCGACCACCGGTGCTGGCTGCGGGGTTGGCGGTACCGGCAATGCCGGGGCAGGCGCTGGGACGGCGGGCGGCTCCAGCCTCGTGGTTGGGATGGGAGCTGGGGCTACCCTTGGTGGCGGAGGGGTGGCTTGGATAGCCGAGACCGCGGCTTTTGGTTGAGGGGCCGGAACTGTTGCTACAGGTGGCGGAACAGCAACGGCGGGTTCTGGAGCCCGGGGTGCAACCACCGGCGGCTTGGCAGTCGGCGCGGGAGTTGATGACGTGGCCACGGCTCTGGGTGCTTTGATGGGGATTGGCAACTCCGGGATGACCACCGCCCACGGCAGCGCGTTCACGGTGTAGGTGAGGAGCTTGCCGTCTTTGGCCTGCAAGACCGTGACGATGGGCATCCGGTCCTGCTTCATGTCCTTCAACGTGCGTTGATAGGCGGCGTTGATTGCATCGTCGAATGGCGTGCCGCGCATCGGACTTTCCCCGGTCGAGAAGAGGAAGATGGTGATGGTGTGGGAGTTCTTGATCAAATCGGAGACGGCCTCCAGAACCTTGTCCTGTCGGCTGCTTTTCTTGCCCACCGGCTGCTGTTTGACGTATTCACCGATGCGTAATGCGATCTCCCGCTCCTCTCCCGGGAGCCAGGTTTGCAACGGGAAGAAGCCGGCATGAACCTCGGCGTCGAAGCTCCAGACGCCGATGGTATCGCCGTAGTGCAACTGGCCGCTGGCGCGGGATTCGAGGATGTCCTGCGTGGCCTTTTGGACGACCGTCGCCTGGCGGTGCATCGGTGCTGAGATGTCAAAAACGTAGAGAAAGCGATTGGAGGAAAGAATCGGCGGCTTGGAATTCTGGGCCCGCAGCGGTGGCGCAAGCAGCAAGGCGAAGAGGAGGAGGGCGAGGCCGACGAGGCTCGTTAACCGGCAGGTTCGCAGTGGAAACCCGCGAATATCCGGCGTGACCTGATGATTCAGATTTAGGCGCATGCGTGATAAAATGTTTCGGGGAATAAGGCGTGGAACTCCATGATTTTTGCTCCGCGCCCTAATCTTCTCCCTTTTCGGGGAGGTGAGCAGAATAAGGCTTGTGTGAAGGGAAGTCGAGGGGGTTTGACAGGCCAGCCGCTCATCGAGGCCGCGACCAACGGCGTGCTCTGCATGGCCTGTTGGGCAAAGTGGCCGAGAAGCCGAAACTCATCCAGTAATCGCCGGAAGTCTCAGCCCTGTGCAGGGCTTTTCCACTGGAAGTGAGTCACCAATAAGTGACGGAGATTGGAGAGAACGTTTGGCAACTGAATGTTGACAAAACAATCAGCATACCCGCATCGAACTCCTGTCCGTCGAGAGAAATCTTAGGGGAGAATGTCGTGCGAGTTGAGAACAGGTTTGGGACGCTCCCGATGGCGTCAGATCTGCCTCAAGACACTGGCATTCACCTTGAGCCACCGTTCTGCTTCCGACGTCTGCGGGAACGCCTCATGCACCCACCTCCAGAAGCGACTCGAGTGGTTCATCTCCCGCAGATGCATCAATTCATGCACGATGATGTAATCCCGGACCAAATCAGGCACCTGAATCAACCTCCAGTTCAGCGAAACCTGCTTGCGAACGGAACACGAGCCCCACCGCGAGCGCTGGTCCCGCACCGAGACCCGGTTCACCGACAACCCATGCACCGCCGCCAGTTCCGCCACCCTGGGCGGTAACTCCACCTTCGCCAGTCGCCACAACTTTTCCTTGAGCCGCGCCCGCCAATCCGTCCGGCCCGGCGCCACCCGGATTGAATGCGCTCCAAAGGAAACTTCCGTGTCTGAGACCGCGATCAGCGCCACCGGCTCGCCCTTGAACAAAACCATTTGTTCGTCAACCTGCGCTGCGGTCCGCTCCTTGAACTTCTTCAATCGCACTTCGAGCCAGGCGACGTGGCGCTGGGCGAACTTCCCGGCCTCCTGCAGGCTGCCACCGCGTGGGATTGTGACCGTGGGAATTCCGGCCGCATTGATTCGTAAAATGTAACGGCGCGCCCGCGGATTTTTCCGAAAAAGAAGCTCGATCCGGCTTGTTTCACCGTCCAACACCCCCTCCACTCCCGTCCTGAGATTCACCGGCATAAGTTCAGTTCGCCGAGTGTTAACCCGTTTGCGGCGGGGCGTCCACCAAAACCGCGCTCAACGTGTGACCTACATGATTCCGCGGTCGCTCTCGACCCCACCCAAGGCCAACGCCCGGGCTAGGAAGCCAGCAAGACCTCCACCACTTCGCACGACCCGCCACCGGTTGCAAGCCGTTGCACATGATGAGCCACCGAACTGACGGTGTATTTTGATCCGTCATTTTCGAAGATGATCATCTCTCCCACCCGGGGAAGGTGTGAAAAGTGCATCTCCACCATGCCACCCTGAAACTTGAGGCGCACCAAGGTAGAGGTTGAACCGGTATTTGCTCTTGGGGTTGTTCCACTCATGGCGCAATTTTGAGAGGTTATGGAGATTTGAAAAGTATAAAAGTCGGAGCTGGAGTGTCCGCCGGAGGCCTAGAGTTGAAGGCCCGTGTCCCACAAAAGACCCCGCCATCCAGAAACGGGACAAAAAAAGGGCCAGCGGAACCCTAACCGCTGGCCCATACTGACATACCTACGAACAGACAATATCAAACCGGATATCGCCTGAGATAAAAGTCAGCACAAAGCCTGCCAGCCGGCGGAACCGGCCCGGAAATAAAAAGGCCCTCGCCACTCAGCGAGGGGCCTACACACGAACCCGGATAGTGACGCGAGACAGGGGCGTTTTGTCAAACAGAAAAGGCCAGCACCGATCAAGGTGCTGGCCCACACGGACAACCCAAAATGAGGTTGCTGAAGAATGAGAGCCAACCGGCGCGGCGTCTGTTCAAATGAAAAAGGCCGGCACGAAATACTCAATCTTTGATCGTTAGCCGGCCTTTTTCGTTGACGCTCTGCCGAAGGCCATTAAGTTGTGACTCCAAAGCGAGAGCGAAATTGCGTGCCCATGGTGAAGACAAGTGTCCCGGACAAATGCGGTTTGATCAACAACTGAACCGCATTCGCTCCCTTGCTGCCTTTTCATGATCTCCAAACTGCCGCGCTGGGTTCTATGGGGTGCGTTGATGCTCGCATTCATTGCCGGCATGATCAACGCCGTCGGCTTCCTGGGCTTCCAGCATCAAGGCATCACCCACCTGACCGGCACCACCACCTTGCTGGGCATCGCCTTGGCGCACGGCAGTGCCCAAGACTCG
>JAQGOT010000217.1 GCA_028293465.1 Pedosphaera sp.
TTTCCTGATCATCATGGTGCTGCTCGCGGGGTCCGGACTGGCGGAGTTTTACGGCATGGTGGAGAAGCGGGGCCTGGTGTCGTTCAAATACTGCGGCCTTTTCGGGGGGATGCTGCTGATGATCGGCACGTTTTATCATCTCACCGGAAAGCTGGGGCTGTGGGGCTCGCCGGCGCGCGTGAACGATTTTGAAACGAGTTTCCTGATTCTCTTCGTGCTGGGGCTTTGCCTGCGCCAGTTGTTTTCCCGAAGCAACACCGCGGGAATCTTGGCGATTTCGACCACGCTTTTCGGGCTGATGTACGTGCCGTGGCTCCTCAACTTCATCCAGAAGATCAATTTCTTTCCGAACGTGGAGGGACATTTCTACCTGCTTTATTTCGTGCTGATCACGAAATTCAGCGACACCGGGGCTTATGTGGTCGGCTCACTCATCGGCAAACACAAGATGATTCCGCGCATCAGCCCGGGCAAGACCTGGGAGGGATTCGGCGGGGCAATCTTCGGATCCACACTGGCGAGCGTGCTGTTTGTTCATTTTGCGCAGGCACACATGCCGGCCATGAATTGGAAACACGCGGCGGTCCTGGGGGTGATCCTCAGCATTTCGGCCGTGGTGGGCGATCTGATCGAATCGCTCTTCAAGCGGGAAGCGGGGATGAAGGATTCGGGGCACTTCTTTCCCGGCATCGGCGGGATACTGGACTTGCTCGACAGCCTGTTGTTTAATGCGCCGATCATGTATCTGTATCTGCGACATGTGTTGCATACAACCTAGCCGCGCCCGAAAAACATTTCCAACTTGCGCATGAAAAACGTGGTTCTCCTCGGCAGCACGGGTTCGATCGGCACCAGCACCATCAAGGTGGCTGAGGATCTGCCGGATCGCATCCGCCTGGTGGGGTTGGCGGCGGGAAATAACCTTGAGCTGTTGCTGGAGCAAACGCGCAAGCACAAGCCGGCGGCGGTTTCAATCGCGGACCCTGAGAAGGCAAAGGTGGCGCGCGATACGCTGGGTTTTTCCACGGAGGTTTTTTCCGGTGCGGAAGGGCTGATCAAGCTCGCCACCTTGCCGGCGGCGGACATCGTCCTGATTGCCATTGTTGGTACCGCCGGGCTGCAACCGGCTCTCGCGGCGATCCGCGCGGGCAAGGATATCGCCATCGCTTCAAAAGAGATATTGGTCATGGCCGGCGAGATTGTGATGAATGAAGCGCGCAAGCATGGGGTGCGCGTGCTGGCCGTGGACAGCGAGCATTCCGCCATCTTTCAATGTCTGGACGACAAGCCCGGCAGTTCGGTCCGCAACCTCTGGCTCACGGCTTCGGGTGGCCCATTCCGGAACAACCCGAAGGAGGATTTTGCGAACATCACCGTCGAGCGCGCGCTCAAGCACCCCTCCTGGGTGATGGGCCGGAAGATAACCATCGATTCCGCGACGCTGTTCAACAAGGGGCTGGAGATGATCGAGGCACGCTGGTTGTTCGATGTGGAGATGGCGCGGGTGAAGGTGGTGGTCCATCCGCAAAGCATTGTTCATTCGATGGTTGAGTTCGTGGATGGCTCGATAATTGCTCAAATTTCGACGCCGGATATGTGTTTGCCGATCCAATACGCATTGACCTATCCCGAGCGCGTCGCGAGCGATCGGGTGCAGACCAATTTTGCCAAATTGGGCACTTTGACATTTGAAGAGCCTGATATAGAACGGTTTCCGTCCATCAACCTGGCCCGGAGGGCAGGGGAGGAAGGCGGCACCCTGCCAGCCGTGCTGAACGCGGCGAACGAAATCGCCGTCGAAGCGTTCGTGAATCGGAAGGTCAGCTTTTTGCAAATAACGGAAATTGTCCGCCAGACCATGGAACGTCATAAAAACGTATCGCAACCGACGCTTGAGCAGATCCTGGAGGCGGACCTTTGGGCGCGGTCGGAGGCATTGAGTTGGAGGCAGGACTAACCGGATGAGGCGAGGGGGTAAATCTTTCGAGGTGAGGGGTTTTCAAACGTCCCGAGGCGAGCTTATTTTGTGGCACGACCGCGGGTGCCGGTGGGAGATTGCTACTTTCGGATTGGCTGATATATTCCAAGAGCGCACCTTTAAAACAAAAGGGTCTTGTTAGTGTTTAATTTATGCATGTTCTAAAAGTACTGTTTATCATTTTAGAGGTCGTGGTTTTGTTCAACCTGCTAATTGCCGTCCATGAGTTGGGGCATTTCCTCGCGGCGCGCTGGCGCGGACTCAAAGTCGAGCGGTTTGCGATCTGGTTCGGCAAGCCGATTTGGATGACCAAAATCAACGGGGTGGAATACGCATTGGGTAGCATTCCTGCCGGCGGTTATGTTTCCCTGCCGCAAATGGCGCCCATGGAAGCGATCGAGGGCAAGAGCGAAGGCGCGTCAACCGAACCGTTGCCGCCGATTTCCGCGCTGGATAAAATTATCGTGGCTTTTGCTGGTCCGCTGTTCAGCATGGGGCTGGCGCTCGCCTTCGCGGTCGTCGTTTGGATTGTTGGGCGCCCGGTGGGTGAAACGGAAACCACCACGACCATCGGTTATGTGGTTCCGAACGGCCCTGCGTTCAAGGCTGGGTTGCAGCCGGGCGACAAAATCTTGGAAGTGGACAATGGACCGGTCACGAAGTTTGCCGGCATGGGTTCCAGCATCACGTGGCGCATTGTGCGCAGCGAAGGGACCACCATCCCGATCGTGGTGGAACGCAACCACGAACGGACAAATTTCATGGTGACCCCGGAAAAGGAAGTAACCAAGGCTTGGGAGCGGAAGGGGTTGCGGAAAATCCAAATCGGGCCTGCCCAGACTGTTAAAGTGGATGGAGTCGTCACAAACAGCCCCGCCGCCATGGCCAAACTCCAGTCGGGCGATGAACTGTTGGAGATGAACGGCGCCAAGCTCTACAGTCCCGCCGCCGTGGAGGATTACGTCGAAAACCATGGCACGAACAAAATAGATCTTAAGGTTCTGCGTGAAGGCAAGACGATCGACGTCGCTCTCCAACCGGAGATTCCCTTGGGCTCCACGACGGAAAAAGCGCACACCGGCATTCTCTGGGACGCGGGGAAAATCGATATCCGGCATCCCGAACCGGTGGAGCAGGTCACCAGCAGTGTGGACGCGATGTTCAGCACGTTCGGCGCGCTCTTCTCCCGCAAGTCCGACATCAAAGCCCAGCATCTGGGTGGCGCGGTGAAGATCATCAGCATCTACTATCTGCTCTTCCAGAGCGAACAAGGCTGGCGTCTGGCGCTGTGGTTCAGCGTGTTGATGAACGTGAATTTGGCCCTGTTGAACATGCTGCCGTTCCCGGTGTTGGATGGCGGGCATATCGCCCTCGCCTTGATTGAAGCCGTCCGGCGTCGGCCGGTGAGCGTCAAAATTCTGGGTTACCTGCAGACCAGTTGTGCGGCGTTGTTGATCGGTTACATGCTTTACATCGCGTTCTATGATGTGCAAGACGTCCTGCCGATGCATGGCAAGGACAAGGAACCGATTGAGCTGAAGTTTGCGCCCAAGCCCGAACCCGCGAAATAATCGACATGGAATACTGCGCGTCTCCGTTTTTATTTCACCGCCGTAACACCCGCGAAGTGGTCGTGGGCGAACCCGCCCGGGGCGGGGTGGTCATGGGCGGCGATCATCCGGTGGTGATCCAATCGATGATCACCTGTGACACGATGGACACCAAGGCCAGCGTGCAGCAGACCTTGGATTTGGTGGCCGTTGGCTGCCAGATCGTGCGCATCACGGCCCCGACCGTGAAGGACGCGGCCAACCTGAAAAACATCGTGGCTGAACTGCGAGCCCAGGGATGCCAGGTGCCGATCGTGGCCGATATTCATTTCAAGCCGGACGCGGCGATGGAAGCGGCCAAATGGGTGGAGATGGTGCGCGTGAATCCCGGCAACTACGCCGATTCCAAGAAGTTTGCGATCAAGGAATACACCGACGAACAATACACCGCGGAGTTGCAACGCATTGAGGAAAAGTTCACACCCCTGGTGAAGCTTTGCAGGGAGTTGGGCCGGGCCATGCGCATCGGCACCAACCACGGTTCCTTGAGCGATCGCATCATGAACCGCTTTGGCGACACGCCGCTGGGCATGGTGGAGAGCGCGCTGGAATTCGCCCGCATCGCGCGCGCGAATGACTTTCATAATTTCAAGTTCTCGATGAAGTCGAGCAACCCGAAGGTGATGATCGAATGTTATCGGCTGCTCGTGGCGCGTTTGAGCGAACTGGGCGCGGATTGGAACTACCCGATTCACCTGGGCGTTACCGAGGCGGGTGAAGGCGAGGATGGTCGCATCAAGAGCGCCATCGGCATCGGTTCGCTGCTGTGCGACGGATTGGGTGACACCATCCGCGTTTCACTCACGGAAGACTCGCCGCACGAAATTGCCGTCTGCCGCGATCTGCTCGCCCAGATTCCCAGCCTCTCGAACCGCACGGCGACCGTGCCGGACATCAAGCTTTCCTACGATCCCTTTGCTTTCGGACGCCGTTCCACGCCGGAGATCGAGCTGGGTGGCGGCGTGAAGTGCGGCGGGGAACAGACCGTGCGGGTGGTGGTGACCCAGGCCACGTGGGACAAGGTAGCTCCGAAAATCCGTCCCAAGGACGATGTCAAACCCGAGGGAATCTATGAAGACCTGAATGTCTTCGAGGTGGACCCCACCATTGATTTCAAAGTGAATTGCGAAACCCAGCTCGTGACCGTCAAGGATGGCGTGGCCCTGCCGGCGATCACCGCGTTCCGGTTGCTGGCGGCCAAGCTGAAGCGCCTCGGCCTGAATAATCCCATTTTGCTGAAGGATTGCCTCGAGTTCACGGCGACTCCGTTGGAGCCGAAGATTGCCCTGCTGCGCGCCTCGGTGGTGATCGGTTCGTTGCTGGCGGATGGGATTGGTGATGGGATTTTGGTGCGGGGCGAAGCGGGCGGCGGACAGTCGTTGCGGCTTGCTTATAACATTTTGCAGGCGGCGGGTTGTCGCTCGTTCAAGACCGATTACGTGGCCTGCCCGTCCTGTGGCCGGACTTTGTTCAATTTGCAAACGGTGACCGCGCGCATCAAGGCCCGCACCGACCACCTCAAGGGCGTGAAGATCGCGATCATGGGCTGCATCGTGAACGGCCCCGGCGAGATGGCGGATGCTGATTTTGGCTATGTCGGCGGCGCGCCCAACAAGATCAACCTTTACGTCGGCAAGCAGGCGGTCAAGTTCAACATCCCCGAAATTGAGGCCGTGGATCGTCTCGTGGACCTCATCCGCGAGCATGGCAAATGGGTGGAGCCGGAATCGGAAGCCTTGGCCGCGGGTTAGCTTCCCAGTCGTTTTATGGGACTCCTGGATAAATTCCGATCGAAGGCGAATCCCACCAACGTTTGGAAGGTGGACGCGGCGTCCGTTTCACAGATCGATTTCGATTTCAGCACGCATTCCCTTTCCGGCATCAAGCTGGGCGATTCCTCGCCGTTGCTGTGGAAGCTCGGACCGCCGGAGGACAAAACCGAATCGCGGCAGGGCGCTTTCTGCTATCATACCAAAGGGTTTCGAGCCGACGTGGAGAATGGGTTGATCACTGGCTTCACCTTGTTTTGGAATCAAGCGATGCACCGGCCCTTTGAACATTTTCAGGGAGTGTGCCGTTATCGCGGGCAGGTGCTGCCGCTCAAGGCGGGATGTCTGGAGCCGGAAATAATCGGTTTCTTTGGCGAACCCTACTGGCGGGATGAGGACGATGACGAAGTGATCCTTTTTTACGAGTTCAAGAATGTGGAATGGCAGATCGAAATCAGCCGCCGCGAAGGGTTGACCACGTTCGTGGTGCTAACACCGCCATCGATGGCGGATGAGCAGCAGCGCGGTGCTTACAAGGTTACCAAGCCTTGGCCACCGCCGGGCAGTTAACCGAAATTTAGAAGGCAACGGCAACCAAGATCATCGGGAAGGTCTGTGCAGGAGTTGTTTGATCTTGGCCCAAGATTGATCCTCCACCAAAGGCTTCGGCACGGCCCCCGCCATAGGTTTCAATAGCGGCGCCAAGTCTTGATACCCAGCTCGTCGTCCAATTTTCCTGGGTTTTTAGGTTGACCGAGACATGTAGTTCCGTAAGCTGAGGCTGTGGAGAGAAAAACCTGGTCGACAGCCGGTACAAAATTACCTGAGAGAATCCGCTCGGGTTTTACTCTCATTGAGTTGCTGGTGGTCATCGCGGTCATCGCGATCTTGGCGGGGTTGCTGCTGCCCGTCCTCTCGAAAGCCAAACAAAAGGGTCAGGGGGTTTACTGCCTGAACAATGGCAAGCAAATGATGGTGGCCATGGGGTTGTACGCGGCGGACAACAGCGACTTTTTCCCGCCCAACCCCGATGACGGCAACACGGTTCCGGGTTACAACTGGTGTTCAGGCATGGCGGGGACGAGCGGTTCCTCCGAATTTAATCCCGATCTGCTGAAAGATCCCACGCGGAGTTTGCTGGCACCCTTCCTGGGCGGCAACGCGGAGGTTTTCCATTGCCCGGGGGATAAACGTTTCGGGTTGTACCAAGGTTCCAATCCGGGGTTCATCGGCAGGTCCGTTCCCGCCGCCCGGACGTTTTCCATGAGCCAGGCCGTGGGCACCATTGACCCGGGTTTCGACGAGAGCCGCTCTGCCGGCAATGCAAACAACGCGGCGCACTCCGGAAAACCGGTCCTGCCTGTGCACGGTCCGTGGCTGAACAATCAGCAGAGCCATAAACGCGATTCACCTTGGATGACTTACTCCAAATTCTCCAGCATCAATGCGCCGGGTCCGTCCATGCTGTGGGTTTTGGTGGATGAGGACGTCAGCGGCCTCAACGATGCCGCTTTTGCCTTCGGGATGGAGCAACCGGTCTGGTATGACGCCCCAGGGGTTTACCACAACGGGGGATGCGGTTTTGCGTTCGCGGACGGGCATTCCGAAACCCATCGCTGGCTCAGCGGAACCACGAAGCACGGCCGCCGTTTTCAGATCACCGACCCGCAGGATCGGAAGGACTGGCTGTGGATGCGGGAGCGGACTTCGGCCAATGTGAACGGCGCCACGCCAAGCCCGCTTCCCTGAAGAATCATCAGGACGGAACAAGGTATGACCAAAAAAAAGAAAACGATCCTGATCCTGCTGGGCTGTTTGGTTCCGGTTTTGGTCCTGGGCATTTTTCTCGCCTTCCTCGCTTTCCGACCACCCGACATTCCGGTGAAATTTTGGGTGGGTGCATTTTCGCCGGATGGCAAGGCGATCATCACCATCGGCGGCCAATCCAGCCTGGACGATTCGCCCCATGTCAGCGAGCTCATCCGGTGGAGCCTGCCCAAGGGACGGAGGAAGACGCTGCTGGTCCAGGAAGCTCCCATCCGAACCCTGGTTTGTTCTCCGGATGGGAAGTTCGTCGTCCTTGGAGACTGGCGGGGCGTCACGAAGTTGGTGGATCCCGCAACGGGCCGCATCATCCGTTTTCTTTCACCTCACTCCGTCCTGGTGAACGCAGTGGCTGTTTCCAAGGACAGCAGGATGATCGCAACCTCCTGTATTGATGGCACCATCACCCTTTGCGATAGCACCGGGAAAGAACTGGAAACCTTGACTGCGCCGGGCGAAATTTTTCTCAACGTCGCCATTTCTCCCGACTGTGGCCATATCGCGGGCACAACCAAATCCGGGAAGGTTTGGTTGTTTGATCTGGCCACTCACCAGCCTGCCCGGATGCTGGAGGCTTATGGTGGCCGGCCGCTGCAGTGGCCGAGGGCCGAAGCCGTGGCTTTCTCTCCGGACGGGAGCAGTTTTGTCACCGGCTGTCAAAAATCTTTGAGGGTGTGGGAGACGAGCACTGGCAATTTAATCCGAGAACTGAGGGGCAGCAGCGGGAATGTCAACAGCGCGGCCTATTCGCCGAACGGGGACGCGTTGGCGACCGTTGATGCGGACGGGACGCTGGCGCTTTGGAATCCGGCAACGGGAGAACAGATTAACTCAACGTCGGCCCATCAGGGCACCTGCTTTTGGGTCGCTTTCTCGCCCGATGGCAAATTCCTGGCAACGGTCGGCCGGTTCGACTTTACACTGGACTTGCGGGATGCCCAAACGCTTGGGTTGATCACCGCTTTTCATCGGACAACCGCTATACCGACCCCGAGCCGGTAAGGACATGGATGGCGGATCTTGATCCTCTGGTTCCAGGCCCTCAGAAATCTTATTTGTATTCGACTTGGCGGCAGAAACAACCCAATAGGAGCGCAGGCTTTCTGAGAAATGGTTGTGACCGCCGGATCGTTGGCCGTTATCGAATTACACCAACCGGCTTCTGGTCAGCGGGATTTTGCCAAGATGATAGATGATGAAGCCGTGGAGAAATTGCCGCAGCTCGGTTACTTGAGCGCGGCTTAGTTTGAGTCGGCCCAAGGCGGTCCAATCACTCACCAGGAAAATCCGCAGGAGTTGCTTGATGTCGGGACCCAGGCGGTCCTCCTCGAAATCGGGCTGGAGACCGAGTTCGCTGAGTAATTTGATTTCGAAGGAGAAGAGGGTTTGGGGTTGCGGCGGGTGGGTGGGCAAATATTTCAGGAAGCCGGCCATCAGGGAGAAGATTTCGGGGAGGGGCGTTTCCAACTCGGTGGTTTGTTCGATGAGCGCGGCCGCGTAGGAGGCCTGCTGGACGTAGCCCAAATCCTGCCGAAGAGCCGCGTGCATCTGCTTCAACGCCACCTCGCGTAACGTGTGCAGTTCCGAGCGACGGCTGCGTTGGAAGCTGAAATCGGCGAGGTAAAACAGGTCGAGCTTGCCGGCGAAGGGGGACTTGGGGCGTCGCGCGCCTTTGGCGACGGTGGCCAACCGGCCCAGCTCCGGGGTGAGCCAGTGGACAATCAGGCTGGTTTCCGTCAGCGGGCGCGTGCGGAGAATCAGGCCGGTGGCGGTTTCAATCATGGAAGAACTGTGCCACAACCCTTACGAGCGTGCCGCAACTTTTGTGGCGGCGACCGGAGGATATTCCGGGGAGATGGAGCCGAGGCTGATGATGAATTTGACGCCGTCGGCGACGGACATTTCGAGCTTGGTCACCTCGGCTTCCGGCACCAGGACGAGGAAACCGGAAGTGGGATTGGGCGTGGTGGGGATGAAAACGCACATCAATTTTTCACCCGCTTTGCTCTGAACCTCGTCGTGAGCTTCACTGGTGAGAAAGCCGATGGAATACATGCCCGCCCGCGGGAACTCGACCATCACGACCGTTTTGAAGGAATTCTTGTTGCTGGAAGTGAACGCCTCATTGACCTGCTTGGTGGTGCCGTAAATCTTGTTGAGCAGCGGCACGCGGAGGAGGGACATATCGACTGAACTGATCAGTTTCTTCCCGAGATAATTGCGCGCCAGCAATCCCACCACGGAAATCAGAAACACCACGAGCAGCAGGGCCACCACGCTCCAATACCAATACATCGGTCCGGTTCCGACGCCGTTGGAACTGTTCTCATGGGTGATCTGCTTGGGGATGAATACCAGAATCCTGTCCGTGATGTTCGAAATGGTAAAAAACAGCCAAAAGATGACGAGGAGCGAGATGATGGCCGGGAGGACGATGGCCAACCCGGTAAAGAAGTTGGCCCGCCACCGGCTGAGATGATCTTTATTCACGCGGGCAATCTAGTTTTACGTTCCAGTTTGCTCAAGTTAAAGCGGC